>JANXDN010000009.1 GCA_025058005.1 Candidatus Aenigmatarchaeota archaeon | reverse complement strand
TAATGAACTTGTTTCAAAAATTTCCAACTTGTCATATAGGGTTACTTCTTTTATTGAAAAGAATTTTGACGGCAAAATTCCGAAAAGTAAAAAAGAAAAAATGGATGTAGGTGAAAAAGAAATACAAAAATACCTTAACTTAATGAGTCAACACAAGCTTAATGAAGCTTTGATGGTTGCTGTTAATTTTGCAGACGAGATTAACAAGTATTTCCAAGAAGAAAAACCATGGGAAACTGTTAAAAGCGATGTGGAGAGATGCAAAAGGACTTTGAAAACATCTGTTGAATTGACGAAAAATTTGTGGTTAATGCTCTACCCATTTATTCCGCAATCAGCTGAAAAGGCTTTAAAGCTAATAGGCGTGAAGAAGATTAGACATACTTCCTTCAAGAAAAGACTTTCAGGAAAGGTAAAAGCTGAAATGATTTTCAAATTTTTAAACAAATAGTTTTAACCTTTTAATTTTTCCCTCTCAGTTTTTATAGTTAAAATTCTCGCAATATTTTTTCTTATTTCCCTTATTCTACCAGGGTTTTTTACAGTACCTCCCATTGCTATGTTTCCCCTTTCCTTCATTAGCTCAAGTCTTAAATCCTTTAAAAGCTTGTCAAGTTCAGCATCATTCATTTTTTTCAAGTCCTTTTTCTTCATTTTCCTTCACTCCTTTAAATAGACTCTCATTTACTTCCTCTGGCATTTTTGTCAGTATTCTCACCTGAACCCCTATTATGCCAAGCTTTACCAAGGCTTGGGCATATCCTACCCTTACAAGTGTATCGGCATAATAGCCAGAATGCTTAATATAGCCTTGTCTAAATTTTTGAAATCTTGCTCTCTCGCTCCCTAATTTTCCACCAATTCTTATTTCAACGCCTATGGCTCCTGCTTCTATAACCTTGTCCATATAATAGCCTGCAACCTTTTTATAAAATCCTCCTTTTTCTAAAGCTCTAGCAATTTTATTCGCAACTATTTGCGCATCCAAAAATGGCTGTTCTACTTCTTTCACATCAAGCATTGGATTCTCGACTTGAAACTTTTCTTTTATTTCTTCGGTTATATCAGTTATCTTTTTTCCCGATTTACCAACAACCAAACCAGGTTTTTCGGCATAAACTACTATTCTTGTACCTAGAGGGGTTCTCTGTATATCTGAATGACTATAACCAGCCTTTTCAAATTTTTCTTTCAAAAACTCTTCTAATTGAGACTCTTTAATGCCTTCTTTGACAAAAAACTTTTCCACCGCCATTACCTCTCTTCCACCTCTATTTCAAGATGGCACATTTTTGCTCTTCTTCCTCTATGGGTTACTCTACTTTTTGGAAGATTAAACGTAAATGATTTATTGGCTACAAGCCTTTTTATAAATAATCTTTGTGTATCTAAGCCTTTTACTTCTGCATTGTTTTTCACATCTTTAAATAATTCTAATATAGTTTTACAAGCTTTGGAATAATATCTGCCCTGTATGTTTCTCTTTTTTGCGAGCAGTTCTTCAACAAATCTCATAGCTTTATCAAGCTTTTTGCCTCTAAGTTTTTTGAAGACTGTGTTTGCGTCTTTTTTGGAAATTCTTGCGTTTCTTTTTTTTGCTATAGCAACCTTTTCCATAACTTCTCACTTTATTACGCTAAAGATATATAAAAAGAAGATTTTTAAAGATTTGATGTAAACATGAGCAAATTTTTTTGCGGATTTTCTTTAAATATTTAACTTTTTAAATATCTCACAATGAAAACTTACACACCTTATAGATCTTGCTTTAGTTTCTTTTAGTTAAACTTCTATTTCTCAGAGGTGAGTATGGTGGTTAAAAGCCAATTTGCATGACCGAAGAACATATTGAGGTTCTTCGGAAGCTTGTGGAAAAAGGATTAAACAAAATTCAAAAAATTTTAATAGCAGAATTGGCTTGCAACAAATATGCAAATGTCACTGCTTTTATAATGACAATATCCTCTAAATACAAACTTCCAGAGTCTACCATTAGATGGAATGTTAACGAATTAAAACAGTTGGGGATAATCGAGTGTGGAAATAGTAAAGTGAAAGGTATACCTGTGTCTATTAAAAGTTCTTGGAAATTTTTGATTGAAGTTTTGGGTGATGCTCATGAAGTTAAAGGAGGTGAAGTTTGATGAGAACAGTGTGGTGGTGTGTGTATACACGTGATGGTGCCAAAACAGTTGTCGAAGTATTTGAAATAGGCGGAGATGGAGCACTTGAAGCAATTAGAAGATGTATGGCGCTTGGGGTGATAGATTATAATCTACCACCAGGTCTTACACTGGTATATTTGGGAGAAAAAATACCAGAAGAACTAGAAAGGATGCCACGTTTGCCCCTATATACATCTTGTGAAAACTCTTACCCATAACACTTATTTCAAAGGCACATGCTTGCTTCCTCTAGTAGCACCCACACCCGGACCAGAGTGTTTGACTCTTTGTCGTGTTAGAGCAAACTCTCCCAAACGATGACCTATCATTTGTTCAGTAATTATCACAGGAACAAACTCCTTGCCGTTATGCACTCCTATCCTTTTCCCAACCATTTCAGGCAAAACTATCATATCTCTCTCATGCGTCCTATGAAACTTTTCAGGATATTTTTTCAAATCTATCAACAATTTTTTCTGTCTTTCACTCAAACCTCTCAACAAAGTTCTTCTAACTCTACTTGTGGTTAATTTTGCAAACTCTTCTATACTCATCTTTTGCAATTCTTCAAGTGTTTTTCCCTTGTATAAAAATTGTCGTGCCATAATTATCACTATCTTCATTTACAATTTTATTTCTTTCTCCTACCCATTCTTTTTGGGGAAATCGCACCAACCTTTCTGCCCGGAGGTGCATGTCTTGAAACACTTTTAGGTATACCCGGTTTTGTCTTACCGCCGAACGGATGGTCAACAGCATTCATAGAAACTCCTTTAACAACCGGCCAAATTTTACCTCTTACAAGAGATTTGTAATGGACTTGCCCTGCTTTTACAAATGGTTTTGACAACCTGCCCCAACCAGCAGGAACACCTATTGTTGCCAAACAATCTTCATTAATTTCTTTTATTTTACCATTAGAAAACATTATTCTCACTTTGTCTTTTACTTTGCCTATAATAGTTGCAAACGTGCCTGAACTGCGACAAAGTTTTGGACCAGAGCCAGGATATGTTTCTATGCAACATATCTTCATGCCTTCAGGAATTTTCGATAAAGGTAAAACGCTACCTAAGCTTAAATTTTCCCAATAATGTATTTTATCGCCAACTTTTATTCCGTCTACAGCGATATGCAACTTTACAGTCTTGTCAGGAAACTCTACAACACTTAAAGGCGAATTTCTACCCGCGTCATGAATAATATCTTTTACAATGCCGTGAGAAATGTTCTTGGAAAAATAATATTCAACTTTTCCTGCCCATTTATGAGATGGTGCTTTGTATCTTGGTCCACCCTTTCCCCGCGCTCTAGCCTTTATTCGCTTTCCCATATTATCAACCTCACATCATTCCCAATCTTACTGCTATATCTGAAGCAGAATATTCTTTTTTCAGCTTAATAATTGCCTTCTTCTTTCCCTCCCTTGTAATGAGTGTATTTACTTTTTCTACTTTTACATTAAACATTTCCTCGAATGCTTTTTTTATTTGTTGTTTTGTAGATTTTCTATCCACTATAAACACTATTTTGTTTTGCTTTACCATTTCAACATTTTTTTCTGTCACTAAAGGATGCTTTAATACATCAAAGGGATTCATTTCACCTTCTCCTCCAAAGCTTTAATTGCAGACAAACTCCATAAAGTTATTCTTCCTATATGCGAACCGGGAGCCAAATGATTTACTGTTAAATCTTTTAACAAAACCGCATCAACACCTGGCAAGTTTCTCGCTGCTTTTAATATGCCGTTATCTTCTGCCACAACTAACAAAGGACCTTTTTTAACTTTATATCTTCTTCCTCTCATCTTACCTTTACCTGGCCTTTGTGTTTTTTTCTTGCATCTCTCAAGCTCTTGTTGTAGACCTATTTTTTTTAGTAACTCTTCAAATTCTTTTGTTTTTTTGATTTTTTGAACGTCGTCCTCAAAAACTATTGGTAACTTTATTCCATCCACTTTATGACCCCTCTTTTTTACAAGCTCCATATCACAAGAAGCTGAAATTGCAGATTTTAAAGCTAAAACTAACTCTTTTTTGTTAATCTTTTGCGCAAATATCTTCTCGACTTTTGGCGGATGTGCCCTTCTACCTTTCACTGCCTGTGGCACCCTTCTAACCCTAAATACCATTTGTGGTGAAGTTCTGTGTAGTCTAGGCAAACGTGCTATACCTCTGTTTATCATTTGATATCTCATTCTTCTTTTTCCATGATAATGAGCTGATGTCCTCAAACCGGCAAAAACATCCGTGCCATAAGGCTGTCTTTCTTGACTTTGTAAAGCTAAAACAGCTCTTCTTATGACATCTTCTCTTATCGGTGTAGAAAATAAAGTTGGTAAATCTATTTGTTTTTTTATCTTGCCGTCCACTCCATAAACATTAGTCTTCATCTCTTTCACCTTATTATTATTTCTTTTATATCAACAGGTAAAAATGGTGTCTTTGCCCTAGTGGCATGTCGCAACATTACCAACCTTTTTCTTGCACCAGGCACGGACCCTTCAACCAATATATAGCTTGACTTTATTATTCCATAATTTTTAAAACCAGCAGGTGCTTTTATCTCCTTACTATCCAAGCCTATTTTCAACAATCTCTTGTTATATTCCGTCCTTCTGAAAAACCCCATTTGACCTTGCCTAGGCACGGTCCATCTAACTCTACCGGGAGATTGCGAACCCAAGCTGCCTATCTGTCTATGATGCTTCATATTCTTTCTCGATTGTATTTTGACACCAAATCTTTTTACCACACCCTGCGTGCCCTTGCCTTTGGTTATTGCGACCACATCCAAATATTCCCCTTCCCTAAACACATCAGTGATTTTTATTTCTTTACCTAAGAGTTCTTTGGCATAATTCATCTTGTCTATCACATTAGAACCTCCTAAATCAATCTCAAAGATCTCAGGTGTTTTTTTTCTAACTCCAGTGAGATGAGGAGAAGTTGAAACTATTAATGAGACGTCAACTATTTTATCCTTATTTTCTTCAATTTTTTTCAATTTTTCTTGCACCCTTGTCTCACCAATCTTTATTTTTCTCGCAATATACCTATCTTTTTTGAGGTTTTCATCTATTACATCTAAAAAAGGTTTGAGACCATAATAATCTTGCACATATGCCCTAAAGCCTACTACCTTTAAAGGTGGGCACTCTATTATCGTAGCTGGGATAACTATGTTTTCCCCTTTTGTAGGAGAATTTTTTCTTGTATCTGTTACTAGCAAGCTCAGCATTCCAACTTTATAGCCAGAAAATTCTAATGGCTTTAGCTTATCAGAGTTAGAGCCTCCTCTAATAGAAGGATAAATTCTCTTAGCTCTTTTTCTTGGATAAAAAGCCAAAGATCCTCTTTTCGGTCTTTTTGTTTTTGGCATATCAAATCACTCACAAAATTTTATTACGAATATTTATAATTTTTGTGTATCAAATGTTTAAAGCGTTGAAAAATAAATAAGTTTCATGGATTGTATTTTTTGTGCAATAGCAAGAAAAAGCATTTTCAGTAGAATAGTTTATGAAGATACTGAAACATTGGCTTTTCTCGACATCACACCACGCTCAAGAGGCATGTGTCTTGTCATACCAAAAAAACATTTAGAAGATTTCACAGAGAATTTGGAGATAGCTAAGGAAACTTTTGAAACCGCGTTAATAGTTCAACAAAAAATTATCAAAGCTTTGACACCGCTTGCGGTTTTTATTTCTGTATTGCCTTCTCAAGTGCCTCATGCTCACATAAGAGTATATCCTGTTTATGAGAAGGAAATTCCTCTAATAGAAAACAAACCTTTACAACTTACTGACGCGGAGCTAGACGAAATAGCGAAAAAACTGAAAAGTGTAAATATAGAAAAACCTAAAAAAATTATCGAGGAAACTCCTCGGCCTAAGAAGGAGGAGAAAAAGGAGGTTAAAGAAGTGGAAGATACAAGTTGGATTAAAAGATATTTTGAGGTGGCTTGATGGAAGAAGAAAAATGCATATTTTGTGGGATTGTTTCCGGGGAAATACATTCATACAAGGTTTATGAAGACCAAAAATTCTTGGCAATACTAGATATTTTCCCTGTTACACCTGGCCATGTGATAGTGTTTCCAAAAAAACATTATGACTCTTTTTTTAAAATGCCTGACATGGATAGGATACAGCTCTTCGAAACGGTTAAAAAAGTGGCTGAAGCTGTAACTAAAGGGATGGATACCGATAGTTTTAATGTGATGATTTTTGAGGGGAAAAATTCCAACAAAAACATATTTCACGATCCTCAAGTGCACATAATACCAAGATATCCACAAGATGGTTTGAATTTTAATCCGCCAAGAAGTAAATACGCTGAAGGGCAAGCTGAACAAGCGTATAGAAAGATTGCAAGATTTCTTAAAGGGGTGAATGTGAGATGAAAATGGAAATTGTTAAAGTAAAAATACCTGAGGGTTGTAATGTAATCCTAGGGCAAAGCCATTTCATAAAAACAGTCGAAGACTTGTACGAAGCTATTGTTAACACCGTCCCTCAGGCCAAATTTGGTGTTGGTTTTTGTGAAGCTAGTGGTAAAGCATTGGTAAGATTTGCTGGAAATGATGAAGAATTGCAAAAACATGCGGCAGAAACTGCTTTTGAGATTGGTTGTGGTCATAGTTTTGTTGTCTTCATAAAAAATGCTTATCCTATAAATGTGTTGCAAAGAATAAAGGATGTATATGAAGTAGTGAGCTTGTATGCTGCTACTGCTAATCCGCTAGAAGTTATAGTCGTAGAAACCGAGCAAGGTAGAGGTATATTAGGAGTGGTAGATGGCGTAAAGCCTAAGGGGATTGAGAAAGAAGAAGATGTAAAAGAGAGAAAGGAGTTTTTGAGAAAAATAGGTTATAAGAATTAAAAGAGGTTTAAGTAGAAATTTTCAATATAAATTTTTGTTAAAATAATATTTAGAGATCATTTCAAGTGTGCGCCAGTAGTCTAGCCTGGCAGGACACCGGCCTTCCAAGCCGATAGCGCGGGTTCAAATCCCGCCTGGCGCACTTCATTTCAACAACTCTTCTTCCTTTAACAACTCCTCATGTTTGCTTCTAGTAACAGGATGTTTTGGTCCGAGCAAATCGCAAACTTCAGGACCTTTCGAAATTTCAAATGTCCCAATTTTCTTAGCCAAATCAACTATTTCTTGTTTATCCATTGTAAGTAAGGGTCTCACTATTGGCATAGACACCGCTTTTGTAATAGCTATTAAATTGCTCAAAGTTTGACTTGATACTTGCCCTATACTTTCTCCTGTGACTATGAAACTACAACCTTCCTTCTTAGCTATTTTTTCAGCCTCTCTCATCATATACCTTTTCATTAAAACAAAATAAAATCTTCTATTGCAAAGTGTAGCTATCTTTTCGAAAACATCACTAGCATCTATGCATATAAACTTTTTGATTCCCAAAAATTTAGCAAGCTTCCTAGCTTTTTTTTCAGGCTCATCCCCTGTAAACTTTCTGTTAGAAAAATGCAAAGCTATTAACTCTACACCCAACCTTTTTATAAACCAAGCGGCTACTGGACTATCTATCCCACCGCTTAAAAGAACCACCGCTTTTACCATTAAATAAAGTTTTAAAAAGGTTAAAATATAAAAGAAAAAGGTTAAAAGTTTAATAAAGCTTGGTTATATAATCTTATGTGATATCTATGAGGCATGACTTGATTTCAGATGTATTATCGATAATAAAAAATGCTGAAAGGGTGGGGAAAAAAGAATGCATAGCTCCTGCGTCTAATTTAGCTAAAGAATTACTTTTTATAATGCAAAGAGAAGGTTATATAGGTAAGTTTGAGTTTATTGACGATGGGAGATCAGGCAAATTTAGAATTGAGTTAAAAAATAAAATTAACAACTGTAACTCCATAAAACCAAGATATGCTACTAAATATACACAATTTGAAAAATGGGAAAAAAGATTTCTTCCAGCAAGAGACTTTGGGATTATAATCTTAAGCACTGATAAAGGCTTGATGACGCATAAAGAGGCGAAAGAGAAAAAAATTGGGGGCAGATTAATTGCTTATGTTTATTAGTGTGATTACAATGGAAAGAGAGTTCAAAATTCCAGAAGGGTTTAAGGTAACAGTAGATGGTAAAAAGCTTAGAGTAGAGTATGGAGGTAGATTTATTGAGAAACAAATAAACTATCCTTCTTCTATCAAGCTGAAGGTCGAAGATAACAAACTCATAGTTTCTTCAGAAATAGAAAGAAGGAAGATTAAGGCTATGATGGGAACTTTGATAGCACATGTAAGAAATATGGTTAAGGGATTAAAAGATGGGTATACTTACAGACTTAAAGCTGTATATACGCATTTTCCTATGACAATCAAAGTTGAGGGGGACGAAGTAATAATAACAAATTTTCTTGGAGAAAGAACTGTTAGAAAAGCAAAAATTTTAGGAGACA
>JANXDN010000099.1 GCA_025058005.1 Candidatus Aenigmatarchaeota archaeon | reverse complement strand
ATATGGAAAAAGTGAAAGAGAAGTTGAAAAAATTGAAAAAGAGTTTTTGGAGATGTTGACAAGTTTGAAATTTCTTCCAAACTCACCCACATTAATGAACGCCGGCACAAACTTTGGGCAATTATCAGCGTGTAACGTTTTGCCTTTGGAAGATTCTATGGAAAGTATCTTTGAAACTATTAAAAATGCTGCTATTGTGCAAAAGTTTGGTGGCGGCACAGGATTTTCTTTCTCCAAACTAAGACCGAGAGGCGATAAAGTAGGTTCTACAGGTGGAATAGCTGCTGGGCCAGTGTTTTTTTTGCAGGCTTTTGATTCTGCATTAAAAGGAATTAGACAGGCTCACAGAAGATATGCAACAAACATGGGAGTGCTTCACGTCAGTCATCCTGATATTTTTGAGTTTATAGAGGCAAAAAATCAAGAAGGTTTACTAACAACTTTCAATATTTCTGTTGGCATTACAGACGAATTTATGGAAGCTGTAAAAACAAATGGTATGTTTAAGTTAATTAATCCAAGAAATAATGAGGTTGTTGAAATATTACCTGCAAGAAAAATATTTGATAAAATGGCAGAGTCAGCATGGAGAAATGGGGAGCCTGGAATGATATTTCTTGACAGAATTAACAGTACAAACTCTAATCCAGTTCCGATATTTGGTCCAATAGAAGCGACAAATCCTTGTGGCGAACAGCCTTTATATGGGTATGACTCTTGTAATTTGGGTTCAATAGATGTGTCAAAGTTTGTTTACAATGCAAAGATTCACTGGGATGAGCTTAGAAGGGTAGTGTGTCTTGCCGTAAGATTTTTGGACAATGTAATAGATGCTAGCATATATCCACTAAAAGAAATAGAAGAGAGGACTAAAAGTTTGAGAAGAATTGGTTTAGGCGTGATGGGATTTGCCGACATGCTAATAAAATTAGGTATACCTTATAATTCTGAGAAAGCGTTGGAAATAGGAGAAAAAATAATAAAGTTTATTTCCGAAGAAGGCAGAAATTATTCTGTAAAATTAGCTGAAGAAAGGGGTTCATTCCCAGCATTTGAAAAAAGTATTTGGAAAAAAAATGGATTTAAATGTTTGAGAAACGCTACCATAACAACTATTGCGCCGACGAGTAATTTAAGCATTATAGCAGGGTGTTCTCATAGTATAGAGCCTTTATTTTCAATAGTTTATGTGAGAAATGTAAAAGATTCCCTAGGTACTAACCTTATAGAAGTGAATGCGTTGTTTGAGCAAGTTGCAAAAGAAAAAGGATTTTATTCTGAGAGTTTGATAAAAAAGATTTTAAAACATGGTGGCTTGAAAAATTTGAAAGAAATTCCAGATGAAATTAAGGAATTGTTTGTTACAGCTCACGATATTTCTCCGGAATGGCATGTAAGAATGCAGGCCGCATTTCAAAAGTATACTGATAATGCAGTCTCTAAGACGGTTAATTTGCCTAATAGTGCGACAATAGAAGATGTGAAAAAAATATTTTTGTTGGCATATGATTTAGGTTGCAAGGGCATTACTGTATATAGAGACGGTAGCAGGACGCAGCAAGTAATAATTACAAAAACAGAAGAAGATGAAGCTGAGGAAATAATAGAAAGTACAGGTGGTTGTGCGACATGCCACTTGTAAACTACCTTTAAATTACTTTCAAGGTAGAATTTTTTGTTTTTTAATAGAATATAAATTCTTTTAAATCAAATTTTACCTGATTGTTCAAATCCGGGTAGTATCCAATATGCTGCGCGTAAAGGTTTGCAAGTGCTTTAAAAGGGCAAAAGAAACTAAATCAAGTCTAGCAGGTTTAAAATTTCTT
>JANXDN010000098.1 GCA_025058005.1 Candidatus Aenigmatarchaeota archaeon | reverse complement strand
GTAAGGCATTCTAAACAAATGTCTATGTGAAGCAATAGCAGTATCCATAGAGATTGCTTTGAAAGGGTCAAATTCATTTTCGCTCAAAAGCTCCTCTTGTTGCTTTCCAACTATGTTTGCAACTTCTACCAAGCTAAATCTGTTTAAAATTTCTTCCCTCAAATTATCCTTTATTTCATTTTTGATAAATTCTATTATGTTTTTAGCAACTTCTGGATACAACTCTTGTGCCGGGCGGTTATTTATCTTTTTTGGAAATGCTTCAAAAGGAATTACTATGTGAAAACTTTTTCCACCAGTAAATTTTATAGAATAGCATTTTATTCTATAGTCTTCTAGCAAATGAACAATATTTTTCACCACTATTTTTGACAGCTGAAAAGGGCAATCGGGATCTATTATTAAATCCCAACCGATCCTTAATTCTTCCAATTCCTTGGCTGTTAAAGGGTTTGATAAGTTCATGGGGTTGTGCCACCTTTCGACTGAGCAGTGAAATGCCACTATACCCTTTTTTACAAGCTGAACAATATCATCTTCAAAAGAAAGTACATTAGGTCTTTTGTCATAACTTCCATTACTATAAACTCCTATTACCTCTCTATTTTTTGCAACTTCCATCAAAGCTTTCTGAACATCTTTCCTAGCATAATATTCTAAGATTTGAGAAAAGGTAACCATAATAAATCATAAAATCTTTAAATTCTTAAAAATGAGATGGTTATTATTTTAAGGCTAAAAAGGTGGAGAAATGGGAAATATAAGGACGACACAAATAAAAAACATTTCTGAAAAATTATTAAAATTGTATCAGGAAAAATTTTCTGATGATTTTGAACATAATAAAAAGGTATTAGATGAAATTTTAAAGATAAAATCCAAAACTTTAAGAAACAAAATTTCTGGTTATATAACTGCATTGATTAAAAAACAGAACTCTTCCAAACTAATGCACAATAAAAAGAAATAAAATAGTTATTGCAATAAAATTATTTTAGCGGCGATGATAATACCATCCCAGTTTGATTTGATGAAAGGCGAGGTAGTTTTTGAGCCGCTCTTTAATAATCAGAATGTTGTGGTCTTATATGAGGTATTTTTGGTACAATGAATGAGACTAGAGTGCAAATAATACCAAGAATATAGTAGCCAAAACCATAACACATACCTATTGCTGCGGCAAACCATATGCTTGCAGCTGTTGTTAAGTTTTTCACTTTATTACCTTCTTTTAAAATTAAACCAGCCCCCAAGAACCCTATACCTGTTACTATCTGTGCAGCTATCGGTTGAGTAGGAGTGATTAAAGTAGAAATATAGCTAAACACCATCGCCCCACAAATAACAAACGTGTGTGTGCTTATACCAGCGTCCTTGCCTCTTGACTCTCTTTCAGCCCCTATAACAAAACCAGAGAGCATGCTCAAGAGAACTTTTAACAAGAAAGCATATACAAATCCCCCTAAAAATTCTACTCCACCCACCCAACCAACACCCTAATATTTTTTTTGTTTGTCAAAGCTTTTATTAACTTTCTTCCCATTTCAGAGGATTTACTTATTTTTATTTCGTTTTTCTTACCTACAGTTGCAGAGAGAAGAAATTCGTCTTCAACATATATTGAAACTTTATTACCCCTAAGAGAATTTTCAAATGTAAAGACAAGGGAATTACCAGATTCTATGATTTTATGGGGAACTTTTTTACCTACGCTCAATATTCTTGGCTCCACATCTATCTTTATGCCTAGTTTTTGCTCTATATCGCTTATGTTTTTACCCTCTTTACCTATTAATCTCGCTATGCAGTTGTTATCAACCCTTACTGTTGCTTTATTATTAGAGGAAAATATTATTT
>JANXDN010000097.1 GCA_025058005.1 Candidatus Aenigmatarchaeota archaeon | reverse complement strand
TCTCAAAAAATGGTGGTAGAAAGATGATGCCTAATTCTTTTTCCTTTAGTCCAGAATAGTCATAAACTACTTTAGCTATTCTTTCTTGCCCATTTTCGCCTAAAGGTATCCAAAAAAATATTATACTATTTTTTACAATTTTTTGAGACACTTCTTTTAACATTTTTTCATAGTAACTTTGTATCTCTTCTATTTCGCATCTAATTTTTGGACAAAATAGAAGGTATTTTGTATTAGCTATTACTTCATCTAAAGATGTTATTTCCGCTAAGTTTTCTTCTTCAAAAAATTCGTCAACACTTTTATAATTTAAAATTTTTTTGCTAAACTTTATTGGAGAATTTAATTTCTCGTCTACTACTGAAGTTATGTACCCTTTTTCTAAAGCCTTTAATGCTATCTCATATCCCTCTGTACTTAAACCATATACTGTAAAACCAGTCTTTTCCATGACATCAACAAATTTAAAAACCTAAGCTATTATAGTTTTGTGTAAAGTATGAAAATTTGGATTGACGTACTTACTCCAAAACAGGCGTTGTTTTTTAATGTAATAAGTCATTGGTTAAAGGAAAGAGGGCATGATGTTTTTTCAACAACCAGATCTGGCTATGGTGGTTTTGAGATTGGCTCAATAATTGGATATAAGCTTGTTGTGGTTGGTAAGCATGGTTTAACACCCTATGAAAAGCTTGTTGAAAGCTCTAAAAGAATTGCGCTTCTAGCAGATATTGTTAAAGGAGAAAGGTTTGATTTGTCTATTTCATTTTCTTCGCCAGAATGTGCTCGTGTTTCTTATGGAATGGGTGTACCCCATATAATGTTTAGCGACAGTCCTCACGCGGTTCATGCTTCCAAATTAGCTGTCCCCCTTTCGAAGCTTCTTTTCACACCATGGATAATTCCAAAAAAATATTGGACATGCTATGGAATAGCAAGAGAAAATATAGTAAAATATAAATGTATTGATGCAGCAATATGGCTAAAAAGCTGGAAGTTTAGGGATGTTAGAGACGAATTAAATCTGGAAAAAAAGATAACAATTACTATTAGGATGCATGAGGAGTATGCTTCATATCTTTTAGGTGGAAGCAAAATAAATGTGTTTGAGGTGCTGAAAAATGTTGTGAAAGAGTTTCAGGATAAGGCTAACATAATAGTATTAGCCCGCTACCCAAATCAGTTCTATTATATTAAGCAAGAGCTTGATGGGAAAATAATCTTGCCTGAACATGCTGTTGAGGGGCCTAGTCTGTTAAAATGTTCTGATGCTTTTATAGGTTTTGGTGGTACTATGACTCATGAAGCTGTTTTATTAGGTGTCCCATCTGTATCTTTGTTCCCGGGGAAGCCTACATTAATAGAAGATTTTCTAATAAAGAAAGGGTTTGTGATAAGGCCTAAAAATCCGAATCATGTAATAAAAGTAATAAGACATTTCCTCAATAATAGAGAAAATAGGATAATGTATGAAAAGAAAATTAAATCATTTTGGAAGTTTATGGAAGACCCGAAAGAAAAAATAGTTTCTAAAATAGAATCTTTTGGAGAAAAAGTTTAAACCATCTGATTTCTATGGGAATAGACAGCCCGGTGGTGTAGCGGTCAAGCATAGCGGGCTTTGGACCCGCCGACGAGAGTTCGAATCTCTCCCGGGCTATCAACAAAACTTAGTTCTCAACAAAATTAGAAAACCAACCAATAATTGGATAGAAAGAAAAATTTTCTTTTCTAAGTAAGGTAAAGGCCACTATCTATCCGAAAAGTGAATATAATCTTACAGTAATCTAAGAAATAAAAAATATTATCATTATTCTTAATTCATTAATGTTTCAAGTTTTTCGAAGATTTTAGTATATTCTACCTTCTCCTCGTCCCCTGTTTTCAAATTTTTTATTATGCATCTG
>JANXDN010000096.1 GCA_025058005.1 Candidatus Aenigmatarchaeota archaeon | reverse complement strand
GTAAAAACCAAGGATGATGACAAGCTCTTAGAGGAGCTCTTAGAGAGTTTAAGGGTTATAGAAGAAGAGCAAAAGGAATCCTCATCTTAGTCTTATCCCTTCTTTTATGAGTATGCTATGATTGTATGACTTGGTAAAGAGCTCTATGTTTTCTTTAAACCACTGAAGAGCTAAATCATTAGTGGTAATCCATCTACCACCAAGCTTCCTCATGGGGAAACCATACTTTTTGTGAAACTTAAGGATAGTCCTACGGTCAAGGTTTACTTTTCTTGCTATTTTTGAAAGTCCAAAGATTAGCATTTAATAGTTATTATAACGGATTTTCCAGTTTTTGGTATAATTAATTAGCCTTTAGCAGTAGCTAAGGGAAGGGGAAGAAGGATTGGCAAAGGCAAAGGTAAAGATTTTAAAAGAATTAATCGGAAATGACAGATTCGATTTCCTTGTAAGCACTGCATTAGAAATTAAAAGGGTCATAAACAAATATCAAAACTCTCCAATAGTATTAAATGAAGATGTCCTGCAAGCTTTAAATTTGCTTCGAAGAAGTCTTGACGAGAAAACCTTCAAAAAGGTGTTCAACAGTGTCCTCTCTTACTACTCTGAGCAAAAAGGTAATGAAGCTTATGAAATTGTCTTAGGAATGGCAAAAGTATCTGTATTTTTCAATATCCTTAGAGCTACGGTTAATTCTCTCTTAAAAGATGGAAAACAAATAAAACTGGCTGATTTAAAGAAAGAGATAGAGGCTAAATACAAAGAAGAGTTTTTTGAAGAACAGTTGAAAACCCTCAAGGCAATAGACGAAAAAAAGGAGCTGATAAAGGAATATTTAGCCTCGGAACTTGAGCCAATCCTTGCACAGATGCCTCTATACAATGCACTTTTTCCTGAAAGAAGTATAAAAAGAAGTAAAGCCTTACACCATGTAATCTTTTTGGTCTATTTCTTAGCTTCTGACTGTATCATACTCGGTGAAAGACTTGACAGGGAGGAAAGAAGATATTGGGAAGTAAAAAACAGCAATCCAGCTACATTGGCTGAAAAATACAAAAAACAAAAAGAGTTAGAAAGACTTAAAGAAAGGTTGAAGAATTCATGGATAATCAGGGAGAGACTCAATAAAAAGTGGAGCCTAATAAAGCATACTCTCTTAGAGTTAAACTTCGGCAATTTTGACAGCGATAACATAAGAAGGCAAATATTTAACAGACACAAGGATAATGTCTATCCAATGTATTATGCCTTAAAAAATTTGCCTGATTCAAACCTTCCAGAGTTTGAAAAAATAGATATCTACAAGACCGTAGAATTTGATGGCTTTCCTCACTGGGCTAATGGTAACAGTTTAATTCCAAAGCAATAACCCTACCCTAAAATAAAAACCTAAATTTTTCAAGCACTTACCTAAAAAATGGTGTTATAGGAACGCAAAAAATGGCTTTCTATAACACCAAATTTTGAGTTTCAGAAATCTTTTTTCAAAATTAAAGAAAACGGAACAGGAGGGGATAGATGAATGAAAATCCAAAAAAACTCTTCAAAATTGCCGATATCTGGTTAGCTTCAGCACTCTCATTAGCACTTAAAGTAGAACCAAAGTTATCCCTTGAGGATGGCAGGGTTATCTTTAGTTTTCCTGCCACTGATGGCTTGCTGGAAATCATGCAGGGGATAAGTTCAGGCAAAATCAAATTCGATTTTATTTCGTATAGTGAAAAAGTCAAACAACTAAAACATCAGTTGATAGTAATGAAAAAGGGGGGCAAAGATGCTTCAAGCATGTAGTTTGCGCAACGTTGCAAGATGCTTCCTCAGGGGTGGGTTTTCTGTTGTGCCCGTTAAACCGAACAGTAAGGAGCCAGCTATCAAATGGGGCGACTACAAGACTAATTTAATGAATATTAA
>JANXDN010000095.1 GCA_025058005.1 Candidatus Aenigmatarchaeota archaeon | reverse complement strand
ATGAAGACAGACTGCTAATAAGTCATCTTCTGTCTTTGGTAAAGG
Organism: Candidatus Aenigmatarchaeota archaeon; assembly: GCA_025058005.1. Classification (GTDB taxonomy): domain Archaea; phylum Aenigmatarchaeota; class Aenigmatarchaeia; order CG10238-14; family CG10238-14; genus JAHLMN01. The sequence continues at coordinate 1,886 of JANXDN010000095.1, read as the reverse complement.
CTTAGTCAAAACAACCGCTGGGTCAATTATGGATTTCAAAAACTTGGAAGCCGTTGTCTTACCTACCCCCTCCCTTTCACCAACTATGTTTAGGATTGGAAATTCTCCATCGAGGTTAAAGCAACCGACCAACCACCCTAAAATTAAAACAACTCCATCATTGTTTGTGTTTATGAAGTGTTTCAAAAACTTCCACTCATCGCCTTCTATATTTAAATCAGGAATAGGAAGAGGTAGGAGGCTGGCTGGTCGTTCAAATTTGCAGTAAGGCTTTGAAACTCGAATATTTTCTCTGTCAATTCTTACTGCATATCCATTACATAAATCGAGTTCTATAAAGTTTTCGATTTTACCCACCCTTATAAAGCTTTTCTGTTTTTCCCCCTCAAAGATAGCTTTCCCTGAAAGCGTTGATACTGCCTCTAAAACCGCTTGTGTATGAGCTGGTTTTCCATATTTTTGGTAAAAGAGGAGCTGAAGGTACTTCTTGAATTCTTTTGATTCAATCCTTAAGTTTCCTTCAGGAAGGGATATAAACTCCTCACCATTCTGGTTTGTCCAAAGTTGAAAATTCTCAACAAGTTGTAGTAACTTTTTCGCTGTGTTATCTCTCTCCTCTTTTGTCTCCTTTTGTTCAAAACCGATTGCCTCAAGCACTTCTTTTTTACTGCATCCAGCCCAGCAATGAATGTAAAGTCTATTGTTCTTTAATCCAACATCAAGGCTTGGTTCTTGGTCATCATGAGCAGGGCAAAAACACCTGTAGGTTCCGTCGGGAAGTTGTCTCACCACTCTTAATTTGCTCAGAATTTCATCAAAGCAATCATTTTTTGCTCTCTGTAGGCTCGTAATTTTCTCTTTAAGGTCTTTAGGAATTTCGCCCAAACCGTTTGCTTTTTCAAAAAAATACACATGCCCATTAACTGTTGATGGTGGAGCTGTAACCAATGCTCCTTCATTCTTAATGTCAAAGCCAAAATCTTGGTGCTGTTTTGTTTTTAAGTCTGGCTCATAGGTGAAGTATAAATGATAGCCCCGAGGTGTCTTCACAATAGTCCCTGCCTCATTCTTTAGTTGCTCGAAATCATAAAACTGATTGAATTTCTCTATATCATCTATATCAAAAACGGTCAATTTGCTTGCCTCACCAGTAACAATAGCTATATTAGAGTTCCTGTGGAAAAATTCATCAACAAGCTCAACATTCATGAGTTGATTCATGTATGGTTTCCATCTTACAGCTGGTTCTTTAGTGTCAGGCTTTACAGGAATTATAGAAAAGCCAGCTCTGAGAAAACACTCGGCAACACTTGGCAAGCTACATTGTGGGATTTGTAAGAGCATTACCTCCTCCTGCTTTTTTAATCTTTAACTTTTTTAAATCTCCTTCGATGACTACTAAATCCCCCTTTCTTAGCTCGTTAACCTTTACAAATAAACTCGGAAGAGTAACCGCTAGTGACCCGCCAAACTTGAACACCCTTCTTTCAACTCTAATTTTGACCATGTTTTACCTCCTTCTTGACTTAATCCATATTTTTAGTATAAGCTGAAAATAGCTATCATTTTTGATAATCTACTTTTTATTTGCTTGATAATCAAGGAATTGCTGAGGTTATTTGGTTGGAGAAAATTTTGGAAATAGTTAAAGAAAGAAACATGATTTTACTAAGTTCAGAAGTGCCTCTAAGTCAAGCTAAGGTTGAGAGTTTACTTTTTGAGGTAGGAAAGAAGGTTTTCAGGGATAAGAAGTGGTTAATACCTCTTTTTTCTGAAAGTGGCAAAAAAGCAATGATTGTTAATGTAAGTGAGGATACAGAGTTTATAAAGGGATGGGTCTTGACAATTCCTTATATGTTAGCTCATGGGATGAAACCAGAGCCAGT
>JANXDN010000094.1 GCA_025058005.1 Candidatus Aenigmatarchaeota archaeon | reverse complement strand
AAAGAAGATTTTTACGGAAGTGAGGAATACAACGAAAAGGAAGTGGAAGATGCACTCAAAAAAGCAACAATTGCAAACATCACTGGAAAAAGAGCTGTGGAGCTTGCAATCAGAATAGGAGTTGTAGATAGAGACAGAGTTTTAAGAATAAATAACTGTCCACATGCTCAGATGGTTTTAATTTAATAATGAGAAGAGAAGTAATGCTGATGCAAAAGTGATGCAATTTGCCGCGCCGATCACATCTCCATTTACTCCGCCAAATCTTGAGTTTGAATAATATTTCAAACAAACTGTTATAAAAAGTGCAAAAATCAGTGCGATCAAGGATTCAAGTGCTAAAAATACAAGAGATAACGGTATGGCCCCAATGATTAAGTCTTTTTTATTTGCAAACTCCATGAAATAAGCCCCCATACCATCCCAAGGTGCTTTTGAAGTTGTTAAAAGAAATAGCATTGAAAATTTTGCGAGAATTTGTGAGATGAAGATTTCAAAAACGCCAACGCGTAAAAAACTGTGATAAAGCACTATAAAATAAATGCACAGAAAAACTACTCCTCCTACACCAGTTTGCAAATCTTTAATCGCCACAATTTTTCTTTCTCTTGGTGCAAAAAATGCATCTCCAAAATCTGCAAGTCCATCAACATGATTTATCCCCTCTAAGGCTATGTATAGGATAATGCAAAGAACCCCCAATCCAAAAAAAGCTGGAATGGAGATTAAAAAGCCCAAAAACAGACCTACAAACGGAAAAATCCATAGATTCCTTCTTAAGACTTCCACATCACCTTTTACGGGTAAAGTTGTCAGAAAACCTATACTACTCTTCAAAATTTCTAAACCCGTGCTTGCCATAAAGTAATACGAATCTCACTGCTCCCCAACTCTTCTTTCTTATTCCATTCTTTTTCTCGATAACGTAAAGATATTGATACGTTTCACCAATTGGGATTATCATTTTCCCCCCTGTCCGAAGTTGTTCTATCAAGGGTTCGGGTACATCTGGCGCAGATGCAGTAACGTATATTTTGTCGTAAGGGGCTTTTTCAGCATATCCCAAGCTTCCATCACCAACGATTACAAAGACATTATCGTAGCCCAATGCAGAGAGATTTTGTTTTGCCATTTCAGCAAGTTCTGGAATTCTCTCAATTGAGACTACTATTCCGCTTTTACCAATTATCTCTGCTGTAACTGCAGCATGATAACCACAACCAGTCCCAATTTCAAGAACTTTTTCACCCTCCCTCAACTCAAGCAGTTCGCACATTATTGCAACCATGTGTGGAGCACTGATAGTTTGTCCATAACCTATTGGCAAAGGTGTGTCAACGTAAGCATCACTTCTATATTTCTCTGGAACAAAAAGGTGTCTCGGAACTTTTTTTATAGCACTATAAACTCTCTCACTGAGATTTAACTCTTCTCGCAGTCTTTCTGCAAGTTTAAGCCTTTTCTGCTCGTAATCCATAATTTCTCAGCCTTTTCAGCATCTTCGAGTGTATTTATATTTATCACATCCTCAATTATATATACTTCCTCCTCTTGCTCTCCTTCACAATCAGCTGTTATTATATTTATACCAACAGCCTTTGCAGCTTTTATTGCTTTAAGAGCCTTTTTTCCACATCTCCAGTAGTGTGAAACGAGCTCTTCAATTATTCCATCGCGTAAATAAACGATATCGGAGCAAACGATCAGAACCGGGCCTTTTAATGACAAACTTCTTATCGCTTCCGAATAATCTTCAATGAAACCCCTCCCACTCGCTCTGAAAAAACAAATACCAAGATTTTTGATGTATTCTTCTGTATTTGGAGTGTTTGGTGAAGTAACTGCAATCACTTCTTGGGAAGATAATGCTTTTAGAGCGTGATCAATCAGTCTAATACCGCAAACTTTAAAAAGTGGCTTCTCCCCAGCTTTTAATC
>JANXDN010000093.1 GCA_025058005.1 Candidatus Aenigmatarchaeota archaeon | reverse complement strand
GTGGGGGTGTGTGGGTGTATTGGAGGATAGTGAAGCTTTTATTGGACACAGCAATGGCTCATTACAAAAGCCAACAAGGACTATAGAGTATGAGAATCCTCTTTCTTTCATCTCGCCTTCCATATCCTCCAATAGGTGGAGATAGACTAAAAAACTACTGGCTCCTAAAAATACTGTCAAAGCATTTCAGGGTTCATTTAGTCTCCTTAACAGATACAGATGTGCCAGAAGGGTTTTATAAATTTGCAGAAGAAAGTGGGTTTTCTTATAAAATTTTTAAAAAATATAAACTTTTGTATTACTGGAATTCAGTAAAAGGTATCTTTTTTAAGTATCCTTTGCAAGTGAATTACTATTATTTTCAAGATGTGCAGAATTACATAAAATCTGTAATAGATGATTTTGATTTTATAATCTCTACTTTGATTAGAACTGCCCATTATGTCATTGACATGAAAAAGCCTAAAATCCTTGACATGGCTGATTCTATTGGACAAAATTATCAAAACTCAACACAAGAGACGAAATCTTTATTCTGGAAGATAGTTTATTCAATAGAAAAAAACAGACTTTTGAATTATGAAAAGCTTTGTATTGATAAGTTTGATAGGACATTGCTTTTTAACAAATATGAAGTAGATTTCTTTTCAAATCTACATAAAGTTTTCTGGGTTCCTCATGGTGTTGATGATGGTTTACTTTGCTACGAAAAAACAGATCCAAATTACAAAAATTATATAGTTTTTTTTGGCAAGATGGATTATCAGCCTAATATAGATGCTGTTTTGTGGTTTATAGAAAAGGTTTTGCCGAGACTTGATAGAAGTTTAACTTTCTGCGTAATTGGTGCGAATCCACCAAAGTTTTTGATTAATATGGAAAGGCGATATAGAAACTTAAAAGTGTTAGGTTTCGTAGAGGAACCATATGTCATACTAAAATCTTCTCTGTGTGTAGTTGCACCAATGCAAACTGGGGGTGGTATACAGAATAAGGTTCTTCAAAGTATGGCACTTGGCACTATAAACATAATATCCTCTTTAGCGTCTAAACCCATAGGCGGTGAAAATTGGAGACATTACATCGTAAGTGATGAACCAGAATCTATTGCTGAAATGATTCATGATATTTTGAAAAACCCTGATAAATATGAGAAAATTAAGAACGAGGCAAGGAATTTTATTAAAAACAATTTTACATGGAGTATATACGAGAGAGAAATTTTAAGACACATACAGGAGGTCCTAAATGCACATAAGAGCAAGAGCTCCGCTTAGGCTTGGGCTTGCTGGTGGAGGAACGGATGTGAGTCCTTACTGTGACCTCTATGGTGGTGCCATTCTGAATGCTACTATTTCTATGTATGCTTACGCTAGCATCGTGCCAAGAGAGAATGGGGAAATAGTTATAAACTCAGTTGACAGGAATACATACCTTGAGTTTGAAAGTGTGCCTGAACTTCCGTTGGATGGCACATTAGATTTGATAAAGGGTGTATACAACGGTATAGTGAAAAGGTTTTTTCCTGGTAGGAGCCTTTCTTTTGAGCTTACTACTTATGTGGATGCTCCACCTGGGTCTGGACTTGGGAGCTCCTCCACTCTTACTGTTGCTGTAATATCTGCCTTCGCTGAATGGCTTGGTCTGCCACTTGGTGAATACGATGTTGCTCATCTTGCCTACGAAATAGAAAGAATAGATCTTGGTATGGCCGGTGGTAAACAAGATCAGTATTCCGCAACTTTTGGAGGTTTTAATTTTATGGAGTTTTATGACAATGATAAAGTTATAGTTAATCCTTTAAGAATAAAACAGGATACAATAAACGAGCTTCAGTTTAACATACTTCTTTATTACACAGGCACAAGTAGGCTATCTTCAAAAATCATAGAAGCTCAGATGGAGAATGTGAAGGCAAAGAAGGAAAAGTCAGTAGAAGCAATGCACAAGTTAAAAGAGCAGGCTTTCCTCATGAAAGAGGCTATACTTAAAGGAAGGCTAAACGATGTTGGAGAAATTCTTGACTACGGATGGCAATATAAAAAACATATGGCAGAGGGAATAACTACTCCCGTTATAGAGGAAATCTA
>JANXDN010000092.1 GCA_025058005.1 Candidatus Aenigmatarchaeota archaeon | reverse complement strand
AAAAATTGGGATCAATGGCCTTTAACAGCTGAAAAATATTCAATTTGGCTCTCTTCGACACCGGGACAAGTAATAACAATATTTATGGATTATGAAACTTTTGGGGAACATCATCCTGAAACTAGTGGAATATTTTTCTTCTTGAAAGCTCTGCCTTGGAAAATTTTTGATTGGCAAAATTTGGATTTTGTTTTGCCTTCTGAAGCTGTGTATAAATTCGAGCCTTTAGGGGAAATTGATGTCCACGAAAATGACACAATTTCTTGGGCTGATATGGAAAGAGATGTGTCCGCTTGGTTGGGTAATTCGATGCAAAGAATGATTTTTGACGAGTTAGAAAAAACAGAAATTTTGGTAAAACAAAACGGAGCTCAACATCTCAGAATGTGGAGACTATTACAACAAAGCGATTTGCTTTATTATATGTGCACAAAATGGTGGAGTGACGGAGACGTGCACAAATACTTTTCACCTTTCGCCACACCTCACGATGCTTTTATCAATACATTATCCGGTCTTTCAGAAATAAAGATGAGGTTGGTTAGAGATACCGCAATTATGAATGTAAAAAAGATAAAAGAACAAGAAGATTTAAGTAATCTTGTAAAGGGCTTGGACAAAACAGAACTTGTAAAACAGAAAAAAGTTAAGAAAAAGGAGGAACAAAGCAGTAATCCCATAGATTTTGTTCTTTCAGAGGAAGTAGAATATCCTAATGTTTACTTAAACGTTGAAAATATTTTGAGAGTTTCCAACGAGTTAAACAAGAGAATCAGATGAAAATTCTTTTAAAACTACCACATCTTCTTCTTTCTCCCAAATCAAGTCAGGATATTTTTTTATTAACTTCATTATTTTGTTGCTTTGTATCCAATCGAATATTGAATTAAGATAAATTTGATATTGTTTTTCGCTCATATTTTCGGTTATCATACAGTAATCTTTTTTAAAGCAACCCAATTGAATTTTGTCTTTATCTTTCATAAAAATAAATGGCCAGAATTTGCAGTCAAATGGTCTTTTATCATAAATTTTGCATAGATGAGTATCTTCATCTAAGAAGGGGCAAACCAAAATCTCTTTATCAAACTTTGAAGGCACTAGTTTTATTTGATATACACCATGACCTTTAATTTTAAACAAATTTTTATCGGCGTTTATCCTTTTTACTTCTTCTTTTGTAAATACAGGCGCAAAATATTCATGTTCTTTTTTGAATTTGCAACAACTTCTACATTTTTGGCAAATATTCATTAAATTAACTAATTAGAGGAATAATTTATAATTAATGTCGAGACCAATAAATTATGTATGAACTGCCACATATACTTGTTTAGACACGGGCAAACATATTTCAATTTGGCAAAAAGATTTACTGGATGGAAAGATTCCAAGCTAAGTCCTGTAGGCATAAAAAGTGCAGAAAAGCTTGCAGAAAAAATGAAGAATTTGAAAATAGATGTTGGTTTTTGTTCTAGCCTATCTCGATCTAAACAAACTTTGAAAATAGTTCTAAAATATCATCCTGAATGTAAAAAAATAATAGTTGATGATAGGATAATAGAAAGAAGTTATGGAGAATTGGAAGGGAAATATCATAAAACTATAATTAAAAAATATGGGCAAGATCAGTTTGATATATGGCACAGATCTTATGATGTTCCACCTCCTGGTGGGGAATCAATAAAAATGGTTGAAAAAAGAGTTTTGTCGTTTGTGAAAGATTTGATTAAATTGATAAAAAAAGAGAAAATTAATGTGGCTGTATCAGCGCACGGCAATTCTATGCGACCTTTCAGGAGATATTTTGAAAAATTGACAATTGATGAAATGATGAAATTAGAAAACCCATATGATGAGTATTTTGATTATGTTGTAGATGTTTGACACAAAGAATTTAACTATTATATTTAATTTTTTCATTATGAGGTTACTTATAACTATTAAAGCTAGAGGTAATTTCAAATACGACACTATGTATCACACTAAAACCCAAGGTTTGATATACAACCTGCTAAAAGGAACCGAGTATGATCATCTACACGATAAGAAAGGATATAAATTTTTCTGCTTTTCTAACATCTTTCCTCCACGA
>JANXDN010000091.1 GCA_025058005.1 Candidatus Aenigmatarchaeota archaeon | reverse complement strand
CATGACAGCAACAGTAACATTAAAACCACCAGGATGTTCTTTCTCATTAATAATCTCGTTCATGTGGGTTTTTACTAGAGGAGTTTGGGGATAAATCATAATATTTGATTTTGTATCAACTCTTAAAGGATAGTTGGAAGCATATATTCCTATTGCTTGACCTATCATTTTTCCGCCAAAATTAACCCTATCTCCTCTATTAAACTCAGCGAAAGGAACAAGTGATGTTGCAACACCGAACATCACGGTTGGGTCAAGCTCTAAATGTGTGTGTTTTGTTGTCAACTCCTTTGGTGTTAATGCAATCAAAGCGTTCTCTTCCTCTGTGGCATCCAAATATTCTATTATGCCTTGATTAACTAAATCGCTCCATTTCATCTTTTCGCTTTCCAAAGCTTTAATGTGCTCTTCTGTTAATTTTGGTTTACCTTTTTCGACAACAATTAAAGGTCTTCTTGCTCTACCCGAATCAGTTGATAGCATTACTATATCAAAATGCTCCAAAAATGCTATGTTAAGCTGGCTTGAAACAAGACCTTTTCTCCTCTTTTCTCTCAACATTTCTACAAACTTTTTAGCATCTTTAACTTTGCCCATGTATTTTCCGTCAAGAAACACATCAGTCATTATTTTTCAACCTCCTTTGAGACAATATCTTCTATTGTTTTATACTCTTTTTCAGTCGCGCCTTTTGTAACTTGAGCCATTATTGCTAAATATTTTCTCAATCCAATAGTTGCTCCTTCTGGTGTTTGTGAAGGATCTATTTTGCCCCACTGAGTTGGATGCAACACTCTTGCTTCAAAGTGTTCTTGTGTGGATGTAAGAGGTGAAAGAACATTTCTTATATGGGATAATGTTTTAACAAAACTTCCTCTTTCTAATCTTTGAGACACACCTGTCCTGCCACCAACCCATGCGCCTATTGCTATGGCCGAGTTAACTTGATTTGTAAGGACGCTTGCTTCGACAATAGATTGCAACGGTGGAAATCTTCCTCTTTTTGTTAATTTTTGATAATTATAGGTTATCCTCGTTATAAGACCCCACTTGCCAAGCAATATAGACCTGAATAATATTTCCAACAAATCACCAGAAAGCCTTAAACGCTTGTTAGAGTAATGATCTAAATCGTCTTTCGGTGTTTTCTTCAAATGATACTTTATAATTCTCTCACAGGCTTTTACCAAATAGAAAGCTTTCGTTAATCTATCTCTTTTTTCTTGCCCCAAATGAGGAAGTAAGTATTTGTCCAAAAGCTTGTTTACTCTATCTTGCCTATATTCTTTTTGCATTATTTTCAAAAAGTCTGCTATTTCTTCTATTGCCTCTTTTGCTGTAGAAGACTGTGTTTCAAAAAGATTTGGATAGAATTCTTGCTGCACTTCTGCATCGTCAGACAAACTCATAATAATGTCTCTATCAGTTTCAAGACCAAGAGCACGAAGCAAAATAATTATAGGCATTTTGTTTACATTAGCAAACGTTATTCTTATTATACCGTCACCTCTTCTCTCTATTATGTGTCTTTGCACATACCCGTCTCTTTCAGAGTGAATTCTTGCCATTTCTGTGACATTTGGTGTGTTTGGTTTTTCAACTATTATTTTATTTGGACTTATTTCTTCTATTAACACTAAGACTCTTTCAGTTCCGTTTATGATAAAATAGCCTCCTGGATCATCGGGATCTTCCCCTGCTTTTATCAACTCATCTCTGTCCATCTTAGAAAGAGGGCAAATTTTTGATTTGAGCATAACCGGTAAATCACCGAAGTTCACAACTACAGGTTCGCTTTCAATATCGTTAAGAGTTGGTGTCATTTCGAGATACATTGGGGCAGAATAGGTAAGATTTCTTACCCTTGCCTCTAAAGGTAAAATCGGTCTCTCTGAGCCATCAGCTTCTTTTATCCATGGTCCCCATACATCTGAACCCAAGGGTTTGCCTATTTTGAATTTGCCTAACTTTATTCTAAAATCTCCCAAGTCTGGTACTTCAGGTTTTATTTCTTTTATCTGCTTTATTATTGCTGGAATTCTATTGTCAATAAAATCATTATATGAATCTATTTGAAACTTTACTAAACCTTCTTCTTTA
>JANXDN010000090.1:1840-2104 GCA_025058005.1 Candidatus Aenigmatarchaeota archaeon | reverse complement strand
TTTTAATAAATGCAATAGGGTTATTATGCCTTTGCCACATAAATCTGAGTTTTTTTTGGATATTGCTATAAAGTGCTTGAAAAATGGTGGTTGGATACATTTGTATGTGATAAAGAGTGAAAACGAGATAGAGGATTTTGGTAAAGTTATTGCAGAAAAAATACACGCAAAATACTATAAAATAAGAAAAGTTTTGCCTTATGCAGCCGGCGTTTACAAGTATTGTATTGATTTTATGTTATAATTTTGATTAAATTAACTATA
>JANXDN010000090.1:0-1830 GCA_025058005.1 Candidatus Aenigmatarchaeota archaeon | reverse complement strand
CATTGCAAGAAAATATTTTTTAAAATCATATTTTACTATACCACAGAATATTGTAACAGGGTCGTCAGGAAACGGTGTAAGACTAACTGCAAAAATCCACCAAAAAAAATTGTATTTTTCGAATGCCTTTCTCACTTTGGAAATTTCTTTTTCATATTTTCTTTCTAGAAGTTCTTTACCACCTAAACCTAAAACATACTTTACACTACTGCCTACGGTGCCAAAAAATGCTGAGATAACTGCAACAAGAAGAGGATTCATATTAGCTCCCATAGTGAAAATTAAAACGGTTAACGGAAAAGGTAAAAACAGTGCTGTTGATAAAAGAGAGGTTGCTGCTAAGCCGAGATAGCCTAATTGATCTAAAAATGCGAATATTTCAAACAACACGTCGATTAGATTTATACCCATTTAACTCACACTAACACTAATGGTAAGATAGAAAGCAAAAATATAAATAACCAACCCCAAATTGTCCACATGAAGATTTTGGATCCATCTAACGGTGGAAGGGGCAATAGGTGAAAAACTGCTATTAGGCTGTTTATTGTAACTATTAGTTTTGCTAACTCACTTTCAACAAAAATAAAGGTGTATGCAATCAACAGATTTACAAAAATGCCTGCAAGAGATATTATGCCTAGATCATAAGGTGTGAGCTTTACTAGCTTTAAGCCCGATCTACCAAAAGTGTAAGGCGCTATTTCTATTGAGCCTGCTACCATAAAGCTGATGCCAAGAGCTGGTTTTAAAAGCATTATAAAAAGACCGATAATAATTAACTTTGGTCTCATTTTATAAGTGCACATACATTGAAGTTTTCTTGCCATCAATTTGTTCAAAATTATTTTGAGTGTAAAAGAAACTAAGATTATTGAAAGATAGAGAAAATACTTTGGTCCCCATTCTGGAAATGTGAAAAATAAAGAAAGTGCTAATATGGAAACTAAAATATCTATGATTTCATTCTTCTCAAATTTTTTCATAATATTAATTTTTTTGCTTTACAATAAATATATTTGATTTCTATGAAAATAGGCTTGGCGTTAAGTGGCGGTGGTACTAAAGGTTTGGCACATATTGGCGTGATAAAAGTTCTTGAAAAAAACAACATACCTATAGACTATATAGCTGGCGCAAGTGCTGGTTCTATTATTGGTGGTATATATGCGAGTGGCACGCCCATAGAAGAATTGGAAAGAAAAATATCGAGCTTAAGGACGAGAGATTTTTTGAGTTTTTTGATCGATTTTGGGAAAGAAAAAGGAGGTATAATAAAAGCAGAAAAACTAATGAAACAAGTAAGATCTTTAATTAAAGAAAGATACATAGAGAATTTCAAGATAGGATTTGCTGCTATTGCCGCTGATATAGCTAACTTTAAAGAAGTTGTGTTCGATAAAGGCGATGTTTTATTTGCTATAAGAGCAAGTATAGCCTATCCGGGTTTAGTAAGTCCTGTCAGATATAAAAATATGGTTCTCGTCGACGGTGGTATAGTGAATAATTTTCCATTAGACGTGTTAAAAAGAAAAGGGATGGATTTCATTATTGGTGTGAGATTTTCTTATAGCAAAAAGACTAAAATAAAAGGTTATAGGGATGTTATTCAAAGATCGCTGAAGATGATGGAAGTGTTTTTGAACGAGTATAAAAATAAAGATATAAAAAATTGTGTTATCTTGGAACCAAACATAAAAGGTATAAGCACCTTTTCCATTTCAGCAAAACTTGCGAGAAAAGCTATAAGAGCTGGAGAAAGGGAAGCAAAGAAAAAAATGCCTTTAATAAAGGAAGGGATTGAAAGATTAAAGAATGAAAAAATTTCTT
>JANXDN010000008.1 GCA_025058005.1 Candidatus Aenigmatarchaeota archaeon | reverse complement strand
GCTGGCATGTTAGAAGTTCTTGCTGTTCTTGGTTTGATAATGTTTTTTGAAATAGGGATGTCAAAAATAGTGGCTCCCACAGAAAACTTGCTAAGAATGAAACAACTATTACAGCAACGTTTTTAAGCTATTTATGTTTTTTCAGTTTTGTAAAAATTTTTCCAGCATAATTTTTCAATACAAAATAAGCTATTGCTAATCCAAATAGTAATGCTAACCAATTTGTCCTTTTTTCTACTTGCCAAGAAATCTTTTCTATAAAACTATACTTTTCATTATTAGAACCAGAGTATGTAATTCTAAGGTCAGCTTCCTTACCACTAGGTAGCTTAAACTTTAAAGTCGAACTTTTTTGGGCATTAATCTTTGAAATATAATCAACATCAACCACCCCTCCACCTATTAGCAATTCCCCTTTTATTCCTCTTGCCTCAACATTTCCATCGTTTACTATATCTACTTTCAATTCGCCTTTAGACTCGTCAACATCAATTTTAATAATTTTTATTTCTGGTTTACCTGTGACAAATATACCGAGAGAAAAGTTTTTCGTCTGCAAATTACCCGACTCGTCTTCGTATACTATTTTTATATTGGCATCATATACTCCATAGTTTGCTTCTGTATCTATATACAATTGAAAATATGCGCTCTTTTTCTCGTTTGGTTGAATATCTCCCACAAAATAGTTCCCACCAGAAAACACAACTTTAATATTTTCATTTAATGGTGTAATTGTAGCTATAACCCTTTTCGCTACCCCACTTCCTAAATTGCTTATATCAACTCTCATAGTTTTTGTTTCCCCTGGGGAAATTGAAAAATTTGGAACATCTATATAAGCAATATTAGGTTTACCTTGCACTCGAACAAACACATTCCTTGTGATGTCTTCAGAGCCACTGTATTTTATTTTAATAGGTAGTTGGTATGTTGAGGAAACTGCAGAGGAGTCTACAAATAGTTTATATTCAACAACTCTTAATCCTCCGCCACTTAAAGAAGTGATGCTTTCAGTTTGTTTATCTATAACAGAAAAAGGTGAGTTTGGTGCTATCTCTATAAGCACATTCTTAGCCTCTTCATCACCTTTGTTAGTGATTTCTACACCCAACAAAAAATTTTTGCCAGGTTCAACGGGATAAGGGCTAGTATAGGCTGTTTTTACTCCTATGTCTACGGAAGCTCGAACTAAGGGTAAGAGTAAGAGTAAAACCATTATTATTAATCTTTTCATTTCTTTATCACCATCCCATCCCTTAACGCTATTTTTCTTTTCGCCCTCTTTGCTATCGACAAATCATGCGTAACTATTATTATTGTTTTTCCATCTTTATTTAATTTTTCCAATAAATTTATAATTTCCTCTCCCCTTTTCGTATCCAAATTACCTGTTGGTTCATCGGCCAAAATTATTTTCGGGTCATTTGCTAGTGCTCTTGCTATAGCAACTCTTTGCATTTCACCGCCGGATAATTGACTAGGGAAATTTTTCATTCTATGCTCTAATCCAACAAGCTTTAACAGTTCTCTAGCTCTTTCTTCCATATTTTCAATTTTCTTAGACAACTCCATGGGAACTTTAACATTTTCTAATGCGTTTAACACTGGAATCAAATAAAACTGCTGAAACACAAAACCTATTTTTTCTCTTCTTATTTTTGCTAAACTATCATCACTTAATCTGGAAACATCTTTACCGTCTATAATTACCTTTCCTCGTGTAGGCCTATCCAAACAACCCATTATATGCATCAGCGTACTTTTCCCAGAGCCAGACGGGCCAACTATAGACACGTACTCGCCCTCTCTTATTTCCAAGTCTATGCCTTTTAACACTTTTATCTCATTCTCTTTTCCTTCATTATAAACTTTTTCAACTTGATGAAGCTCTATAACATTACTCATATTTCAGCGCCTCTATTGGGTCAAGCTTGGAAGCCATAGAAGCGGGATACAAACCGCCTATTACCCCTAAGAACAAAGCAAACACTAATGCGTTAATCATTAGTCTTGGAGTTGTTTGAGCAAAAGCCAATCCATCAGAAATATAGGTTATTGACCAGCTCCCTATTTGCCCTGCTAATACACCCAAACATCCTCCTATCAGGCTTAACAGAGCTGACTCTAGAATTATTTGTTTGATGATAAAACTTCTTGTTGCGCCTATTGCTTTTAAAATGCCAATTTCTTTTTTTCTCTCCATCACAGACATTATCATAGTGTTCATTACACCCAATCCGCCAACTATAGCTGATATTGCTGCTATGCCGACAGTAAAGAAACTTATTTGGTCTATGATGTTTGATATTTGTCTTGCAAACTGCTCAGTAGTTATTGCCGAAACACCATCAATATTATCTTCTATACTTTTCGCCACATCCCCCACTTCTTCTATATCTTCGGGTAAAACTATTACCATGTTATAGTGTTCTACATCTAAAACTTCTCTTGCAGTCTGTATTGGCACTATTAGAGCAGAATCTGTGCTCGCATCTCCTGTTTTTTCCAAAACACCTTTAATTTGAAACTCAAATCCACGATAGGGCACAATATCTCCTATGTCTACATTCAATTTTTTTGCCAGACTATCGCCTATTACTGCCTCAAACGTATCGCCTTGCTCTAATAGCTCACCTTCATATCTTATATTGGCTGAAATAAACATATCTGTCTTTAAAGGATCGACGCCGACAAAAAACATATCAGGCTGCCTAAAACCTCCTTGACCATCAAGATAAACCCCCCTCATTATTACACCTGCGGCATCTTTCACTCCATCAATCTTTGAAATTTCTTCTAACTGCTCTTCAGTAATCTTGCTTCTTGAGATTGCAGCAAACAAAGAACCGTCTGTAGTTTGCAAAACAGTAATCATACCACTAGCTTGCTGCAAATTTTTTTCAATCAAAATCTTCAAACCTTCTGAGATAGAACCTAAGGCTACTATAGCAGCGATGCCAATCATTATCCCTATTATAGTTAAAAGTGATCTCGTCTTTTGTCTAAGAATGTTTTTTAATGCAAGTTCGAATAATTCTTGCATATGAATGCTCCTCCAAAATCAAATATAAAAGTATTTAAAACATTATTTAAATATGCCTTTTAAAAACAGTTATGTAAGAAAAGTTATTGGCGAAGTAAATGCAGACATTGACTTGAAAATAAAAATTATGGGATTTGTAGTTGATAAAAGTGATGTGTTTATTGTTGTTGATGATGGAAAAAACAAAATAAAAATCTTTGTAGAGCCTGAGATGATGGAAAAAATTGATATTCACCAATTCATAGCAGTTTATGGCACTACAATACCAACAGAAGATGGATTTGAGATAAAAGCAGATGCAATTCAAGATTTAACAGGATTAAACTTACAGTTTTATAAAAAAATGAACGAATTATATAAAAAATGGGGGTGTTAATAGATGAAGATAGTATTGTCAAAAATTGATGTATTAAGAGACTCTTTCACTAGCATAGGTGAGCTTATAGATGAAGGAATTCTAAGAGTGGATAAAAACGGTTTAAATCTCACTGCTGCTGATAGAGCAATGGTAGCTGTGGTTCAGTTTAGAATGCCTCCTACTATATTTGAAGAGTTTCAGGCTACAAGTGCTGTAATTCCTCTCAATATCACTAATTTTGTGTCTATACTAAAAAGGGCTAAACCAAACGACAAAATTATTTTGGAGCTAAAAAACAACAACCTTGAAGTTACAATGAAAGGTGATTCAACAAGAAGATTTACTCTACCTCTCATAGAGCTGGAAGAAGAAGAGCTTCCATCTGTTGAAAAATTGGAATTTAAAACAAAGGCTGTAGTAAAATCTGATATTCTAAAAAATGGTATTGATGATGCAGAAATTGTTTCAGACTCTGTAATTTTTGAGGCTAAAAAGGATTTATTTGTTATGAAAGCTGTTGGTGATACAAGTTCCACGGAATTAACACTTAAAAAGGGTGATAATGAAGGCTTGATTGAGTTACAGGGAAGTGAAAGTAGAGCAAGATATCCTTTGGATTACCTGAAAAAGATGATAAAAGCAGCGAAACTTTCTGATGAATCAACAATTATGTGGTCTACAGACTATCCTATGAAACTTATATTCAAGGATATGGATAAGGTTGAAATCGCTTTTGTCCTCGCGCCTAGAGTGCAAGAAGAATGAGTTTGGAAAAAATTTTTAAAAATTTTGGAGCTTTATTAAAGTGAGATTGGGGATGTATCAGCTAATACATAATGGCATTTTGGTTCCAAAGTATGAGGCAAAGGGATTTAAAATAAAGTTTAAAGGTAAAGAAATCAAGTTAACCCCTGAACAAGAAGAAATGGCTGTAGCTTGGGTAAAAAAATTGGGGACAAAATATGTTGAAGATCCTGTGTTTGTAAAGAATTTTTTCACAGACTTTTGTAAAACTTTAGGTTTACAAGGAAACAAAGAAGATTTTGATTTTTCTGAAATAGTGAATTTTTTGAATGAAGAAAAATTGTTCAAAGAAAAAATGGACAAACAACAGAAAAAATTGCTAGCAGAAGAAAGAAAGAGAATAAGGGAAGAGAATAAAGCAAAATATGGGTATGCGATAGTTGATGGAGAAAAGGTGGAAATAGCAAATTACATGGCAGAACCGAGCAGCATCTTTATGGGTAGAGGTGACCATCCTTTAAGAGGTAGGTGGAAAGATGGTCCAAAGGAAGAAGATATAATTCTTAACTTGTCGCCTGATGCACCGAGACCTTCAGGTAATTGGAAGGAAATTGTTTGGATGCCTGAATGTATGTGGATAGCAAAATGGGATGACAAGCTTACTGGTAAAGAAAAATATGTGTGGTTAGCAGATTCATGTTTCGTCAAGCAAAACAGGGAAAAGGAAAAATATGATAAAGCTATCGAGTTAGGAGAAAATTATGAAAAGTTAATGAAACACATAAAAGAAGGTTTAGTGAGTGAAGATATTAAAATAAGAAAGATTGCTACTGTCTGTTATTTAATAGATGCGGTTAAAATGAGGGTGGGTGACGAAAAGGATAAAGATGAAGCCAACACTGTCGGCGCAACCACTTTAACCACAGATAATGTAAAGATAAAATCCGACAATATCGTAGTTTTTGATTTTTTAGGCAAAGACTCTGTGCATTGGCATAAAGAAGTAGCTTTACCAGAAGAGGTTGTAAAAAATCTGAAAGAATTTATTAAAAATCCTGGTAAAAATGGAAGAATATTCAAAGGTGTAAGATCTGAAAATGTTAACGCTTTCTTAAGCAGCATTGTGCCGGGTATAACAGCGAAGGTATTTAGAACTTATCATGCTACAAGAATTATTGATGAATATTTGAGCAAATCTGATGTTAAAGAGCAAGACGATGAAGATTATAAAAAATTTGTTGCCACTTTAGCTAACCTTGAAGCTGCAATTGCGTGTAACCACAAAAAAAGCCTTCCAAAAAATTGGGAAAATACCTTAAAAAAGAAAATGGAAATGTTAGAAAGATTGATGCATCAGAAAGGTGAAGCAAAATATAAAGGTGAAACTCAAATCAAAGAAAAAAAGGAAAAATATCAAAACAAAATAAACGAATTGAAACAAAAATTGGAAAAAAATCCGGAAAATAAAAAAATAAAAGAGAGAATAAAGAGCTTGACCAAACAAATGAAAGAAAATGAGCAAAAAATGAAGGTAAGGTTGGAAACCAAGATAGAGAGATTGGAAACCAAGATAGAAAAACTTAAATTAAAAATTGATTTGATGAAAAAAACAAAGGACTATAATTTGAACACTTCCTTGAAAAGTTATATAGATCCAAGAGTCTATTATAGATGGTTTAAAAAAATTGGTTTTGACTGGAAAAAATATTATTCAAAAACCTTGCAAAAAAAGTTTTCTTGGGTTGAAAATGAATAGGTCTTAAACTATGTTTATCTTAAATTTTTTCATGTCTTCTGTGAAAAGTCTGTATGTTGGATGAACTATATTTGTTTTAAACACATCCTCTAAGGCAGCAATTTCCTCAAAAGACTGTGCATTCATTATCTTCTCAATGATGTTTTTACCACTCTTTTTTACAAGCTCTACATCTTCTGAGAATGTTTTCGCATACCTTGACTCAACAAGAGCTATAATTTTGTCTATGTTGCTTATCAACACCGCTTTAAAACCATCTAAAAATTTTGGTTGTGTCCTTATGCTGTTTAAATCTCTTTTTATTATGTTTATTTTGTTTGCTAGGCTAACGTCCTTACCTCTTAACAATGTATTATCGCAATAGTTCAAAATAAATTTTTTTGTATCAAATAAATCTTGTGTTGCTATACATAAACCTATGGGTTTTATATCGTGTAAAGTTATAGACATTAATATAAATAATATTTACTCAAAGATAAATTTATTGTTGTTAAAGAGGTGATGATATTAAACGAAAGACTTAGACAACCAATAGTGTCGGTCCTCGGACATTAGCCAGCTAAATGCTGCTAACCGAAAATGTTGACCATGGAAAAACATCTTTATTAGACGCAATTAGAGGTACTACTGTTAATTTGGCAGAACCGGGACAGATAACACAACACATTGGTGCAAGTTTTGTTCCAACTAGTGTCATAAAAAGGTTATGTGGAAATTTGCTTGAAAAGTTGAAAATAGAAATCACCATACCAGGGTTGCTTTTCATTGATACACCTGGTCATGAAGCTTTTATTACATTAAGAAAAAGAGGTGGTTCGGTAGCTGATTTGGCAGTATTAGTTGTAGATATTAACGAAGGTTTTCAACCACAAACAGACGAATCTTTGAATATTTTAAAGCAATACAAAACACCATTTATTTTAGCTGCTACAAAAATAGATTTGCTTTTTGGCTGGCAAAAAAGATCAACTACTTGTTTTCATGATAGTTTCTCGTTTCAAAGAAAAGAAGTGCAAGACGAATTGGAAGAAAAAATATATTCGTTGGTTGCTCAACTTTATGAAAGAGGTTTTGAGTCTGAAAGGTTTGATAGAATAACCGATTTTAAAAAACAAGTAGCAATAGTGCCATGTTCTGGCAAAACTAGAGAAGGTATTTCAGAGCTACTTGTTATGCTTTCTGGATTGGCACAAAAATTTCTAAAACAAAACCTTATAATAGAAGATAGAGCAAGAGGAAATGTTTTAGAGGTTAAGGAAGTCAAGGGTTTAGGCACAACAATCGATGCAATCATATATGACGGCATAATTAAAGTAGGTGACACTCTGGTCGTCGGAACTAAGGAGGGAATAGTTGTTACTAAAATAAAAGCGTTGCTAAAACCACCTGAACTCAGAGAGTTAAGAATGGAAAAAAAATTCGAATACGTGAATGAAGTAGTTGCTGCAGCTGGAATAAAGATTGCTGCGCCGAATTTGGAAAATGTCATAGCAGGTAGCCCAATTATTTGTGTCAAAGATGAAAATGAAATAGAAGAGGCGAAAAGAATTATAGAAGAAGAAACTGAAAAAATAGAGTTTAACAAAGATATAGAAGGTGTTTTAGCTAAAGCAGACACCCTCGGTAGCTTGGAGGCTCTGGTAAAGATACTAAATGATAACCAAATTCCAGTTAAAAAAGCAGAAATTGGTCATGTGACAAAACAAGACGTCGTAGAAATAGACGCAATAAAAGACGATGATAAAAAAGCTATACTATGTTTTAATGTTGATTTACTTGAAGAAGCGGAAATTTTGGTAAAGGAGAAAAAGATACCTGTTTTCAAGAGCAACATAATTTACAAAATTGTTGAAGACTATAAGAAATGGAGAGATGATAAAAAAGAGAGAGAGAAATTGGAAAAATTAGAAAGCGTAGTGAGGCCGGCGAAAATAAGAATTATACCTGGTTGTGTGTTTAGAAAGAGGCAACCTGCAATATTTGGCGTGGAAGTGTTAGCTGGCGTTTTAAAAGTAAACACCCCATTAGCTTTAGAAAATAAAAAAGATGTTGGAAAGGTAAAACAAATACAAAAGGAGGGGAAAAACATCAACCAGATAAAAACCGGTGAAAAAGCTGCAATATCTCTCGACGAGCCAACAATTGGAAGGCAAATAAACGAAGGTGATATATTGATAAGCGTGATTACTCCACATAATTTAAAAATATTAACAGAGGTTATGGAAAAACTTCAAGAAGATGAAAAACAACTGTTAAGAGAATGGGGAATGATTTAATTGTTTTTCTGCTTTTTCAATAGCTGCTTTTTCTTCTGTAAACCAAAGTAATCTTTTTGCTTCATCAAAATTCGACCATCTATACTCTGATATTTCTTCTAATTGATCCTTTTTTTCCAACTTTTGATTTTTACTTGCAAAAACTAAATATGTCCTTACTTCAACTCTGTGGTTTTCTGGTGTAAAAAAAGAGTAACTATGAATTTTATCTAAGATTTTGAAATTCTTTAAGCCAGTTTCCTCCTCAATTTCTCTTTTCAAAGCCTTTTTATCATTTTCACCAGCATTCTTTCTTCCCTTTACCAAACGCCACAAAAAATTTTTCTCATTATATCCTCTTCTCTTTATGATTAATACTTGATTGTCTTCATTTACTATCACAGCTTGCACGCTTTTAATCAAAGTCATCCAATCTACCAACATAAGTTCCGTCAAGTAAATAAAATTCTGCATCTACAATAAAATCCTTCATTAAAGGCTCTATAAATTCGTGTTTTATATTTGAAACATTTATATTTGCTCCGCTTAACAACCTGTTAAAAGT
>JANXDN010000089.1 GCA_025058005.1 Candidatus Aenigmatarchaeota archaeon | reverse complement strand
CCTGAAAAAATAAAGGATATTCTTTTGCTTTCTGGTTTATTTCATGATTTAGGGAAAGTTTATCCTGTGTTTCAAAAACAAATTGGTAATCTAAATTATTTATCTTGTCTTGATTTTTTTGATAAAAAAGTGACTTCTCTTCCAAATGTTAGACATAACATTGTTTCTCTTCTTTTTATAGATAAGCAGAAGTTGATTGAGACCAGAGCACTTGATGGTAATGAGAGTTTGTATACAATTTTACTATCCTCTGTTGCTTTTCATCACTGGAAAAAAAGTGAGCAGGATTACATTCTCGGTATAAGTAAAGATTTAAAAGATTTATCTCGGTTTATACTAAGTGAATATCCTGAAAAGGATTTAATGGTTGGGGATTTTTTTGCTAACATACTAATTGAAAATCTGAAAAATTTAGATATTCAGATCGATAATAAGAAAGCTTATGAGTTTATTTCTTTTGACTACCATATGGCAAATATGTTTTGTAATGGTTCAACGTTGATGGATATTGGTGTTGTTCCTCCTTATACCATGTATTTCTTACCCAGCATGTTAAGAATGGAATTGGATCTAAAGATAAATCCCTTGCTTTGGGTTTATCTTGCTGGTTTCCTAATGAGAGCTGATCACTTCGCTTCATGGATAGAAAAAGAAAGTTATAGAACAAAAGATTTATTTATAGAAATTGATTTACCAAATAATGATTTAGTTGGTGTTCTAAAAAGTATTTATGGAGATAACTTTTGGCAATACGGAAAATTGATGGAAGAGAATAAAATTATAAGGGATTCAAATATTATGCTGGTTGCTCCAACTGGTATTGGTAAGACAGAGTTTTCAGTTCTCTGGGCAGGAAAGGAAAAGTTCTTTTATACTTTGCCAATTAGGGCAGCTGTTAATCAAATATTTGATAGAATAAGAGGATACTTTTCTACAAGCTCAGAAAATCTTTGTGAAGAAGCTTCCTATGTAGGAATATTACATTCAGACGCAGATTTGTATGTTAGTGAGTTGTACGAAAACAGATTGCCAAGTGAAGATAATCAGGGTGAGGTACATACAATCTTGGAATTATCAAAGACTTTGTCTTTACCTTCAATAGTTTGTACTGGTGATCAAATATTTCCTGCTGCTTTGAAGTATCCTCAATATGAAAAAATTTATTCTACTCTTGGTTACTCAAGATTGATAATAGATGAAATACAGGCTTATGATCCACGTGCTTGTGCTATTATTGTTAAGCTTGTAGAAGATATTGTAAAACTTGGTGGAAAGTTTTTGATTATGACCGCCACCTTACCTACTTTTATAGAACAGGAAATTATGAAACGAGTAGGTGATGAAAAGATTAATTGCATTGATATTTATTCTGAAATATCTGAAAATCTCGTACGTCACAAATATGAGATTGTTGAAAATGATATTACAGAATGTTTCGAAGAAGTGATACAAAAATCAATAAGTGGAGCAAGAGTAATAGTGGTTTTGAATACAATAAAGAAAGCAGAAGAATTCTATGAAAAGATAAGGAATGATAAACGGTTGACAGATAACATATATTGTGAAATAATTCATTCAAGATTAACCATAAATCAGAGAAGAGAAAAGGAGTTAAGAATAGCTAACGAATTTAGTAACCCGAAACCTTTAAATGAGAATAAAGGAAAAATTTTAGTATCAACACAAGTGATAGAAGCCTCATTGGATATCGATGCTGACTATTTATTCACTGAAATAGCTCCTATTGATTCACTTATTCAGAGAATGGGAAGAGTCATGAGAAGGGTTAATGTTCTTAATGGTAAAATTAAAGAAGACAAAAATATTACAGGTAACCAAATTTTTGAGTATGAGAGATTTTATATCAATAATGTTCCTAATATTTATATATTCTACCAAAGGAATGATAATTTTCCTGTATTAGAGTCTGGTAAAGGCAGAGTCTATAATAGGTATTTGTTAGAAAAAACTCTGGAAATTTTATATTCAAGAAGGGAAAGAGAACTGAGGGAAAATTCAAAGCAAAGATTAGTAAATGAACTTTATGCGGAATTTAGTGAACAAAATCAAAGTAATTCATACTTAAAAGTATTTCATGAAACTCTTTCCATTTTGAACGCTGGTTATGTTTGTGAAAAGATTGATGAAGCTCGAAAATTGTTCAGAGA
>JANXDN010000088.1 GCA_025058005.1 Candidatus Aenigmatarchaeota archaeon | reverse complement strand
AACTTCTAACATGCCAGCTAGTTTATGCCTTTCTATGCCAGTCTTTTTTGAAAGTTCTGAAAGACTTAATCCAGGCTTACCAGTTTGCCTCTCTTGAAATAATAGTTTGAATATTTTTACAATAGTTTTGTCCTTGAAAATATTCTTTATTTCCACAACCCCACCTTCAAATAATAGTTATTGGTGCCAATTATAAATAATTTTCTTGTTACCAAAATATAATAACAATCATCAGTATTCTCTCCATTTATGTTTACAGTGTGCACAACAATAAAATATTGTAGGTGGTTCATCGGCTGCTCGAGTTTGTCTCAAAAACCAATGTGCGCCTTTTTTGCCACACTCAGGACATTTTGCATCCTTATCTATTGGGTATTGCTCAAGCTCCTTTTCCTCATCAAATACTGTAACTACTTCCTTCTTTTCCTTCATTTTTTCAGATATCGTTGTAGCATCTGTTGATTTTTCTACGTTCTTACATTTTCTACACACGTATACTAATTTTTCATCTTTCTTTTCCGTTATCATTAAATTGCCACATTTGTTGCAAAATTTCATAAAAACCACCTCATAATATCAAAGACAATAACCATGAAACAATGTAAGTAAATATCAACTTTGGCCACCCTAGGAAGGGTATAATAAAGATTACTTTGCCATGAATTCTCTTCACTTCCCATGGATCTGGGACTGGATTATGATCGCCTTTAGTGATAATTTTTTCCCCATCAATCTTAATTATTCTATGAACTATTGGTATTTTCTGCTCTTCGATGTCAAACACTATAACATCACCTACTTTTAATTTTTCTCTCTCAACTCCTTTGATGACCAAGACATCTCCTTTTCTAAAACCATTTTTAATTGGCCAGCTTTCTACAAAATCTCTTGAGTAACCATATTCTGTTTCCAAAAATTTATAGTGCACTATTTCTGTTGTTTGGTCGTGTGTCATTGATTCTGAAATTACAGCCACAAGAGGCAAATCTGTTTTAAGTAATAAACCTAATCCATAATTTACAAGAAGAACTATCAATATAGCTGTTATAAAGAATTTAATGTTTTCTTTTATTTCATCTTTCTTCAAGCTCTTCCCCTACTTTCTCCTTTAACAATAGCCGAAGCTATCATATGAGCTAGCCTTATGGGCTCAGGTAACAGGCTTTTAGTGGTCGTCAGCAGTATTACTTCTTTCGCTTTTTCTATTTCAACTCCTTTAAATTGGAAATAGATATTTTTATTGTTTTTTATTTCAAGCTTGTAAACCTTACCAGCATTTTTTATGAGCTTCCATCTCGTTTTCCAATCCTTTAAATTTTTTAACGCAGATAGGATTTTTTTAAAGTTAGGTCGCTTTCTGCTAACTATAATTATAGGGAGTTTTAATTCTTGATAAAGCCGTTCTACATCTATTATATTAAACCCCCCTATAGTGACACCTTTAAACATCAAAACCCTTAATTCTTTGAAATATTTGCTGTTTTTCACAACTTTTATGATATTTTCTGTAGCATTTAACCCATCAACATCTATTTCTGTCATTAACATGCCGTCAAAATCTTTTCCTCCCCTTGTAATTATCCCGACTAGTATCGTTTGACTATCACCTTTCTTAAAAGGGCCGTCATCTATTCCCAAAACACGTATCTCTCTTTTAACTGGCATAACAATATATTTTTAAATCTTAGTTTTATTGATTAATATTTAAAAATCTACGGTGAATTCTGTGGCAAAGAAAGTTTTTCCAGAAGCAATGCAGAGACTTTTTGATAGAGTGTATGTATGTAGAAAATGCGCTCACAAAATAAAGGCAGACTATGCCAAGGTTAGAGCTGGTAAGGTTAAATGTAGGCATTGTGGTTCCCGTGCATTGAGACCGAAAAGAAGAGAGAAAAAGGCATAAGTTATGGAGAGCAAATTGTTAAAGGAGTGGGTTGACAAAGGGTTAAAAATATCTACTGATTTTGAGTTTTTTACTAAAAGAGATTTTGTGGTTGTTGGTAAGTTAAAAGGCCAACCGCCTATAGCTGAATATGAATGCCCGAATTGTAAATACTATGAGATAACAAATGACGTTGTGCTTGAGAAGACGAAAAGTGGGAAAAAGTTTCAAAGACCAAAAATAAAGTGTAAAGGTTGTGGGAAAACTATAATAGTTGAATCGCTTAAAAAACTGTAACTATTTTCATATCTTCATATAACAATCTCTTAACATTTTTATATAATCTCTT
>JANXDN010000087.1 GCA_025058005.1 Candidatus Aenigmatarchaeota archaeon | reverse complement strand
TATGAAAAGGTGCTTATGAAATATTCTGAGTAGGGAGGTTATATGAATAACAGATTAGAAAAATACACGAAGGACATGCTTAAAAAGCTTACATTAGACGATTTGCTTTCGTTGATTGGTGAGAGAGAAAAACCTAAGCAGTCATATATTTATGAGAATTTTGTCAAAGCTGACTTTAGCAAAACAGTATTTGCTGGGAGCTTTGCTAACATTGTTGATGTTAAAAATTATGGTGTAATGTGTTGCATAAATGACGGTTTTATCGCGTTAAATTGCTATCCTTACAAAGCAAGCAGGAATTGCGTTTTGGAATGCGCAGTAATGTTTGGTGACTATAGAAATGGTATGATAGCATTTGTTGATAGCACCGGGAAAAATCTTATTAAACTTGAAGTTAATAAAGATGATAAAATATCAGCTTGTACTTGTAATGGTTCGAATCATGACTTCATTATTGTGGGCAGTTATTCAATTATTCAACTTTACAAGTTCAAAATTGTTGCTAGTGCGGACCAAGTAAAGTTTTATGTTAATGATACTCTTGTTCATACAAACAATAATGCAGACACAATTCCTACTGATTGGTTAACCATAAAATTGAGCTATGACGGGTATATGTATGTGAAATATGTTGAGGCATATCAAGACGATATTGAATTAGAAAATCCATGACTGATATTGTTTTCCTCATCGGTATACTAAAAACAAACAGCACTTCAGATAGCAAAGATATCATTAAGATAAATCTTAAGCCCCTGGAAGTTTTCCAGGGGCTATATTTAAAGCTTTTTTTTAATTTTCCATATGGGAACAAAACAAAAAAAGAGTCAAGTAAGACTCGTAAAGGGTGGAAATTCAACCTGGGCTTGACCTGGGGGAAAGGAGGAAAATATGACAGAAAAAGGAATAAAAACAATAGAAGAGCTAGAGAAAAAATACAGTGCTGATATAAAAGAAATCAAAAAAATGATTAACCTGGAAAATTATGTATGGCAGGAGGTTTTTTGCTTGATTCCTTGGGTGTATGATGAGATGGAAAACATACCTTCTGAAGAGATTAAAAAGCTATATACAAAACTTGAAGAAGAGCAAAAGAATAATAGACCTGACAAAATGACGAAAGACGAATACAAACAGCATTTATGCAAAATTATCGAATGGATATACCACCGGAATTACATATATTCGGTTTATGGAATAACAAAGGATAATGGCGAATGGATGGATAGTTTTGACAAGATCTTGCGCGAAACCAGGTGGAGGAGGGGAGAGCAGGTGACGTCGGAATTGCTTATCAGGGAACTTGTTGAACATTGGATATCAACTTATCGGTATTTTAACTTAGAATGCAACTTGCGCGAGTCCGGGAAGTATGTTGGAGTGAAGTATGACGAAATAGTAGACACGATAAAGGAAAAAATAGTTGAAGAGGAAGCAAGAATCGGAAATGACTTGTATAAATTGGCGCGGAAGGCGATGGCGCGGTTTAAAAAGAAATTAGGACGGACAATTGGCGAAACTATGGAAGCTGAAGTAGATGAATTTTTAAAAACCAATCCAAACATAGATGTGCTAGAAAATGAGAGTAATAACTTGATTTATACACTTCCTCGGATAAGCAGCAGAATCAAAAAAATAATGGAAAGGTATAAGAAAATTACAATATTCGTGCGAAATATTAGGTATCCGGACGAAAAATTGGACGTAAAGGCACTAGAAGTTAAACCGGAGAAGCATTCGCGCGTGGATTGCGAAAGCTTTATTAGCGAAAACAGAATACCGGAGGATAAGTTACCAAGTTGTTACTTAGAGTTGTGCGACTATTCTTACAATTCCTTACACTATAAATACCTTGAAGATGAAGACGTGAATGTGGTTTTATTGTCTGGAAAATGGCTAACCGGAGAAAAGGAAAGTAAATCACGTGTATTAGGAGTTAGCTTTTTTTCTAAGACGATGTTAACAAACTTTTGCACGACCACATTGTGGAAAAGAAACTTATTAATCTCTCCAACCGGCGCGGCGATAGTGATATGTCACCATTATTGTGAAGGAGCTGAGTCAACCACAGACGACGGAATGGTCGTGTTGCGTGTTGTCGAAAATGGGCGACATTACGAAAGGATGCTTATGGAATATTCTGACTGATATTATTTTCCTCATAAAAATACAAAAAAACAAACAAAAAGGAGGCAAACATGACAAGATATCAAAAAGAAATAATAAAAAAAGAATATAAAGAAACATTAGACGAAGTAAAAAGGCTATTAGATTTAAGAA
>JANXDN010000086.1 GCA_025058005.1 Candidatus Aenigmatarchaeota archaeon | reverse complement strand
TAGGACATGGCTCATAAGTACAGCTACAATTCTTAAGATTCAAATCAACCTTACATATTCTCTGAGACAACGCAAACACCTAAAATAACCAAAAACCACTACTACAAAAACATTTTATAAGATCTTTCATAAATTTACTTTCAGAGACAGGTGAATTTATGGCTGGCATTAAAAGAGCTAATAAACTAAATGATCTTTCAGGCACAGAATGGATAAAATTTACTAAATCATGGTCTGTTTATGACCTTGAAGGAACAAAGGTCACTGATTATAATAGAGAAGACTCGAGAAAAATAGGTCTTAGATCTTGGTTTATCCATAACCCGCCGCCCAGAGAACCGAATAAGATCTTACATCCAGCATCTTTTCCTGAAACGATGATCAAAGAGTTTATTCTATTCTTTACAAAAAAGGGGGGATGGGTCTTAGACCCGTTTCTGGGAAGCGGTACCACGTTAATCTCTGCATTTGAAACAGGCAGGAATGCTATAGGGATAGAACTTTCTGAATACTGGGCAAATATTGCTAAGAAAAGGCTCGAGGAAGTGAAGGCTCAGAAAAAGTTAGAGGATTATGCTGGAGAAGAAGAGACAAAACAGATAATAGTTATAGGAGATTCAAGAGAGATTGATAAGATATGGGCTGAGAATGACTTCCCCTTAATGGATTTTGTTATTACGTCTCCGCCCTACTGGAATCAATTAAAAAGAACATGGTTAAGACAGAAGAAGAGAAGAGAGTTGGGACTACCTACTGAGTATTCTGAGGATGAGAAAGATATTGGAAATATAGATGATTATGAGAAATTTATAATCGAGGAAAAACTAATTTTCGATAAGATTTATAATATATGTAAAGACAACAGTTATCTCGTTATTATAACAAATAATATATTTGCTAATAAGAAACTTTATCCGCTGGCATTTGACACGCTACTTGCACTAAGTGAGAAATGGTGTCCTAAAGATGAAAAATTATGGCTGCAAGATGATAAAGCTCTTCTCCCACTAGGAATTTATAATGAATGGATCGGCAATCGACATCATCAATATTGTCTTATCTTTAAAAAAGAAAGTAGTAGAGAGAAAGAACTAAGAAATGATTTTGAGAAAAGGGTCATCTCACTATATTTAAAACTTCTAGGAGAGAGGAGGAATGAGCTTAAGTCATGATGAAATGTCAAATTTCGTCGCTCAAATATTATTAAATAAATATCCAGATCATTTCGGTAACGTTTTTATCTCCCCAGTATCGTCTGATTTTCCGAGACCGGATTTTATTTTTCTTCCAAAGGAGATGAGCAAGACAAAACTAGCATCTCGTGAAAATGTACTTGTAAGAATAATGAAAAAAGAAAAGAAGTCTTATCCAACGGCATTTGAGTTTAAAACTCCTTATGTTTATAAACACGAATATATACTTGGGATAGGTCAAGCCGTTACGTATCATGCAACTTTTGTTAAGTCATATCTTATTGTGCCCGAATACAACATGGAAGGTTTTGAGGTATCCAATTTTGTCCTTAACATAATTCAGAAATCTGACCTTAAGATAGGTTTGATATCATATGACCCAAAGAACCTTAAAGAAGTTAAGATTCAGAAAGAATCTGCTGTTATAGAAAGAGAATTAAGGGATCTCGAAGAAGCAACGAGCGGCGTTACAAGATCATACGCATATTGGAGAGAGACTCGACCGGAAGAAATTTATGCGTTTCTTAAAATAGCTAATGAGGTTGAAAAAGAGGTTGAACCGAGAGAGAATATTAAAATAAAGGTCCTTGATAGGCTGTGGGATGAGATATTATCATCGAGATTTAAAAGCGCCAAGCGAAAATCCTCATTTCTATTAAACTATTATTTACTATTCAGTCAAATCGGATTATGGGATAAAACAGGCAGACTAACTCCTCTAGGAAAATATACACTACTTCAAGGAGATCGATTTGGAAAAGAAAGTGCTGACTTTCAAGATATCACGACCTACTTACTTCTACGATATGGCGGCCATTATCTTCTTTTAAGGAAAATATATCTTGCTCAATCTAAATTACCACTAGGAAAAATTGCTACATGGGAGAGATGGATCAAAAGCGTAACTAGTATTTTAGCGGCTGAGAACTTCTATGTCTCTAGAGATGATTTCAGAATTGATTTCCCGAGACTTCCATATGCATATGAAAAATACTTTAATGGTATAGTTTTAAGACCATGGTTCATTAAAGGTAGAGGGCTTAACATTAACTGGCCAAAGATCTCTGATATAATGGATAAAGGAAGAAAGATTTACGCACCGATAGAAGTAGAG
>JANXDN010000085.1 GCA_025058005.1 Candidatus Aenigmatarchaeota archaeon | reverse complement strand
TTTAAACCCTTTCGAGCCATAAAGTTTTATGTCTTTCGGAAGAAATTTTTTCAGAAAAGTATCATGGTTTCCTAAACACACAGAGATTTTTATTTTTTCTCGTAAATTTTCGAAAAAATTTAAAATTTCTCTTTCTTCAAAACTACTTATTCCAGGGACCTGATGTTTTACATCGCCAAGAATTATTAGGTGTTTTGCTTTAGTTTTTTCCATTAATTTTTCTATCCTGTTCAACATCCCATTAATTTGTCTTGGTAAACTTATTCCTTTCTTGCCTAACTCATATTCTATCCCTATATGTAAATCGCCTATGACTAATGAATTTATATCATCTAGATACGCGGCTGGTTCATTAAGAACAAACTTTACACTCATAAAAATAAATCCCTTGCCCTAATAATTTATTTTTTTGATGTTTTAATATTCTTTATGAAATTTTTGGGAAATGTAATTTCAAACGAAAACGGACCAAACACTATGGAATTCGATTTTGCTATTCAGCATCCTTCTGTAAGAAAGGGTCAATTCGTGCAAATAAATGCAGACGAAGGAGTAATAATAGCAAGAGTTGAAGAAATTTACAAAACAAACAGATATTTTTCTAGAGTTGAATCTGTAGTGGAATATGAGAGAGGAAATAATCCTATAGAAAAAGCGTTCCCTGTAGATAGATGGGAATATTTGGTCGCTAATTGCAGCATACTAGGCTTTTTCAATAACGGCAAAGTAGAAAGACTTACATTTCCGCCATCTCCAGGCTCTAAGGTTACAGAAATAGATGAAACAATATTAGAAAGCTTTCTTGGCTTTGATAAAAGAGGTTTGTGGTTAGGCAAAATCTTTCACCATAACCTTGAAGTGAGATTGAACTTAACTAGACTTTTACAAAAACATGTAGCTATACTTGCGATGTCTGGCGCTGGAAAAAGCCACCTTGTTGGCGTTATTATCGAAGAATTACTCGACAGAGAGAGCTCCCTAGGAAAACCAGCTATAATAGTCTTAGACCCCCACGGCGAATATAAAAGGTTTTTAGAAGACTCGTTTTACAGGAGAAATACAAAGGTTTTTGAGAACGAAAATATAAAGATAGGTATGTCAGATTTAAAATTAAGCAATTTTTGCGATTTTTTAGAGCTTTCAAATGCTCAAAAAAGAGAATTTGGAAAAATACTTCAAAATATGAAAGGCGAAGCTTATGAAATAGACGATCTAATTAAAACTATAGATGAAAGCGACATAAAAAGCCCGATAAAAGAAAATTTGTCTGGCGCTTTGAGCGGATTGAAATCCTTCGAAATTTTTGGTAAATACACCAGACCATCGATCGATTTTTTAGCTAGAGCTGGCCAATTAAGTATTTTAGATTTATCAAATTTTGTAGAGCTAAAAGAAAAACAGATAATTGCTTCGTTTTTTGCAAAAAAATTATTTTATGAAAGAAGAAAAGGAACAATACCGCCGTTTTTGCTTGTAATAGAAGAGGCGCACCAATTTTGTCCTGAAGCTAAAAAGGAAGAAGCATTATCAAGAGGGATAATAGAAACTATAGCAAGAGAAGGAAGAAAGTTTTATGCTTCTTTAATGTTAGTCTCTCAAAGACCAATAAGACTTAGTGCTACTGCGCTTTCTCAATGTAACACGCATATAATTTTAAGGGTAACAAATCCGTATGATATAGACCACATAGGCAAGAGCAGTGAAGGCATTAGCGGTGAGTTAATCAAAGCCCTTCCCTCGCTAAGAACCGGTGAAGCTGTAATTGTTGGTGAAGCTGTGAATTTTCCTATAATGATTAAAGTAAGGGATAAAAAATCTAAAAAGTCTGAAATAGAAAAAACATATGAAGAAGTTTTGGTTGAATTTAACTTGAGAAATAAAAAGGAGTTTTTAGATTCTTTTTGATTTTTAGAAAATGAAAAATAAAAAACAAAAAAATAATTGGCTTTAAACGTTTCTTAAAGTTGCGCTGTCTGTTTTTGTCAATCCTGAATCTGTTGATGTGTATGCAATAACTACTCTTTCATTATTTTGAATATTGCATCCTGTTAATCTTATTTCTTGTCCGGGCGAATATGTAACTGTTGGGTTAAAAGTGCATCCGCTTTGATCGCCGCTTCCAGCTGAGATATTTACTTCTTTGGGGCCATTTCTTAAGACTAGTGTGTCTGTGCTGTGATCTACATATGCAAAATAACCAAAACACGGACTACATGGCACTGTAGATCTTGTTTTAAACACGCCCATTGCATATAATGCTGCTATGACTACTACTATTATCAATATGGCCCAGCCATATGTCATTAAATATTCCATTGCTGATTGTGCCTTTCTTTTCATAC
>JANXDN010000084.1 GCA_025058005.1 Candidatus Aenigmatarchaeota archaeon | reverse complement strand
ACACAAAATTGTTAGAAGCATTAATATTTATAGACTCTAGTAGCCAGCCATCAAGGTTATATGAGGCTAGCATGTTAAGAGAAAAAGAAATAGATGTATTTGATATTTACAAAGGTTTAATGAAACTGTTCTGGCAAGGAAAAATATCTGTGTTAGAATCAGGAGATAATGTAAAGGTTGAGTTTATAAAAAACTCTTTTAAAGAGTGGAAAAAAGCAAAACAAGAATTTTTGAAAATTTTTAAAATATTTGAAAAGGAATGGTCTTATGTAGTTTTTAAGAAGGACGAACACGTAGCTTATCATGGTTAAACAAGTCTTACTTTGGTTGTTTTTGCTTGTCCAGGTAAATTTCTTTCAAACTTTGCTCTTACTATGCCTTTTTTGCCATGCAAAGCTATGATTTTTCCTTTAATTTGTTTTTTGTTTGATAACCAAACAACCTCTCTTCCTAAGATTTTTTCTGCCTCTTTAAAAGTAATACCAAAATCTATTAAAACCTGGTTTACATTTTGCGTCTTTCTACCCCTTCTATAACCTAAAATTATGCCTTCCATTTTAAATCACTAAATATATTGAAGAAAAACATTTTTAATTTTTATCATGTTAACTTTTTTCTCATAAAATCTTCCAACTTTTGTAATGCTTCCTCCATCATCTCTATAGGTGGCAATATAATTGACCTGAAATGGTTTTTGCCGTATTTTTTACCAAAACCAGAACCATAAGGGAAGATTATGCCTGTATTCTTTAATAAATCTATGCAAAACTCTTCGTCTGATTTCCATGTTTTTCCAATCTCAACTTTAGGAAATATGTAAAATGCGCCTATTGGTTTTGTAGACGTGATTCCAATAATTTCATTAAATCTTTTATAAGCATATTCTGCCCTTTCCTTTAACTTTTTGTTCATTTCTTTTATGTGATTTTGATTCAAATAAGCCTTAGAGCATGCTTTCATAAGCGGAGTTGATGCTGATAGTCTTGCTCTAGCAAGAGAAAATATTACCTCTTTAAAATTTTCATCTTTAAAATTTTGAAAGTATATATAACCAATTCTCCATCCTGGAACAAGATAGGACTTGGAGAAGCCGTTTAATGTGATAAGTGGGGAGTCTTTTGCTATTGACGCCATACCAACATGTTTTATGTCACCAAACACTATCTCGTCGTATATTTCATCTGAAATTATCGGTATATTCTCTTTAGCTGATATATCAACTATTTCCTTTAATATTTTCTCTTTGTAGACAGCGCCTGTGGGGTTATTAGGGTTTATTACAACTATAAATTTTGTGTTTTTTGTCACTTGTTTTTTCAAATCTTCTACATCTGGTTCCCAACCGTTTTCTTCTATAAGCCGATAAGTTTTTATTTTTCCACCAAAAAAAGAAACAATATTTATGTATGGCGGATAAGTTGGTTCTGGTAATAAAACTTCATCCTTTTTCGAGGTTATTGATGCGGCAAATAAAAAGAACAAAGCTTCGCTAATACCCTGCGTTATCAATATATCCTCTCTTTGTATTCTTGCTTTGTTTTTATTGACCTCTCTTGCTAATATTGCTTCTATAAGCTCCATTTCACCTTCAGAATCAGAGTAATGAGCTGATTTTGTTTTGGCAACATCTATTAAAGCTTGTTTTAAATGATCCGGCGTGTCAAAATCAAACTTGTTTGGGTCACCAATATTAAAATTGTAAATTTTTTTCTCTTTAGCTACTTCCTTTGCTAGCTTCATCAAATCTCTTATTGGGGACTTTATCGGTTGTCTCATAGATTCCGCCTTTTATTAAAAATTTTTAATGTAAAATTTTTATTTATAGTTAAATCCTCAAATCCCATGAAGACTGATGGGCAGCTTGATTGATGAAGAAACCCTTAAGTGCTGAGGAGAGGAAATTTTAATTGGGGAAATCTAAAAATAATTGAAGGTGTTACTTTGGATACCAACAAAATGGCTATAGGCTTTTTGTTCATAGTTATAACCATCCTTGCGTTAATAGTGATGATAAATCTAAGTTGGAAATCTATCTCTAAAAAATGTTGGTTGGATTTAAATGGAAGTAAAAAAGATATTCTATCATCCTTGGAAACTTGTATAGAAAATTGTTGGTCAAAACACGATTTTGGTGAAGACACAGTAACAAGCGATTGTTATGTAATTAATGTGTTTTCTAATGATAGAAATATCAAAAAGGAGGATGTAGAAAGTTTAAAAGAATATACAAAGTGTTATTTTGAAGATGATTTGTTGGCTAATATACCATATAGGATAAAAGTTAGATATAATTATACTGGCAGAGAAGTATCGATTATTAACTGGGGTTTATGTGGTAATAATGTCTTAGAGCGAGGAGAATTTTGTGATGGTAATG
>JANXDN010000083.1 GCA_025058005.1 Candidatus Aenigmatarchaeota archaeon | reverse complement strand
TATTAAGGGATCAAGTTATTTTTTAAAAAAATAGCATCAAAAACCAGCCAAAACAATCATTTGAAGCAGCCTCTAGAATGCTTTATAAGACCCTTCTGAAAAAAAAAAGGTATCTAACCCTTTGTTAGTTTTTAGAACCGCCTTAAAATCGATTTTAAAGCCCTATTTTAAGCCTTTAATATTGCATTATTTTTTATAAAAAAAGCTTGGAGGTTTTTTTGGCAGTAACAATAGGGCAAATATACGAATCTTTAAAACATTACGAAAAAGACAACTATTATTTAAAAGGAGATGTGGCCCCTTCCAAATTTGGTTCAGGTTGGGAAAAACTAGGCAATGTAGAAATAAATGAAAAGACATATAGTTTGTTAGCACAAGGAAAAGATCCTGTCAGTGGTTCCCAGTTGGTTGATGACCGAAATGGTCACAGACCTGGTTACAATATTACTTTTAGCCCAGACAAATCCTTTTCTGTAGCCGCTTTCTCAAGCCCTGAATTGAAAGCAAGTCTTCTTGAGGCACATCATTTAGCCGTGAAGGATGCTTTGTCATATCTAGAGAAAGAACTCACACAAGCTAGAATGGGAGTAGATGGAGAAAAAGTAATAGTTCAAACTGGAAATTTAGTAGGTTTTACTATAAATCATCAGGTCAACCGAGATGGAGATGTACAAATCCACACACACGCAGTTGTTTTTAACATGACTTACAATGAAGTGACTCAAAAATGGCAAGCTTTACATAGTGATGCTTTTAAATCAAACGTTCTTGAAAAAATCTATGAAAACCAACTGGCTCACTATCTACAAGAAAAAGGTTTTGCAGTAGAGTGGAAACCATCTGAAACAGGAAAAAGTTATTATGCAACAATTGCAGGAGTTCCAAAGGAAGCTATAGAAGCTACTAGTCATAGAGCAGCAGAAATAAAGGAAGTTGCAGAAAAGCTAAAAGAACAATATCCAAATGCTAGTCTAGGAGAGTTAAAGCAAATTGCAGCTTATATGACACGGCCGGAAAAGATGCAAATGACTCTCGAACAAATCGATAAACAGTTTTCTGAGAGATTACAAAATGTAGGATTAACAAAAGAGGATATTATAAAAGGCATAGAACAGGCAAAATTGCAGGCACAAAGCTTAAATCAAAAAATGAATGAACATGAAATAGTTAAGCTAGCTTCAAATATTTTGTCAGAACAAAAAGCAGTCTTTGGAAAACAAGAACTTATAAAAGCAGCTATAGATATTGCTAAGGCCGACGTGTCTTTTGAAAAAATTGAAAGGGCTATAAATGATTTTTTGAATAATAAGGATTTAGTAAAACTTGCAGATGGAATAAAGTTAAAAGATGGTAACAGAACTTACACAGATACATTATTCACAACAAAAGAGAATCTCGTGGCAGAAAAGAATGTTTTTAATATCGTAGAACAAGGAAAAGGGAGCATGGTCAGTATTTACAATAAAGAACAGGTTTTGAAAGAGATACAAAGTTTTGAACAAAAGTTAGGTTATAATCTTACAAATAGTCAGAAAGAAGCAATTATAGGAGCAATGACTAGCACTGATAGTGTAACTGTCTTTCAAGGCTATGCAGGAGTTGGAAAAACAGAAACTTTACGTGGTATCAAGGAATTAGCAGAAATACAAGGTTATAAAACTATTGGACTAAGTGAAACTAATACGGCAGTAAGAGAAATGGCTAAGGTTGACATTGAGGCATATACAGTAACAAAATTTTTGAATAGTAAAGAATTACAAAATGCTATCAATCAAAACACAATAATTGCAGTTGATGAAGCTAGTTTCATGGGAGCAAAAAATATGGAATTTATACTTTCAATAGCACAGCAGAAGGGGGCACGGACGTATGTTTTTGGAGATAAAAATCAACTACCACCTATCAATGCAGGATTTCCATTCCGTGACCTCCAAGAAAAACATTTTGTTAATGTTATAGAAATGAAGGATGTAATAAGACAAACAAATCAAACTTTAAAAGAAGCAGTGGAAGATATTATAAAACAAGATATTGACAAAGCATTTGAAAAACTAAATGTCATTGAGTTAAAAGAAGCTAATATCTATAAAGAGACTGCAAAAATTTATGTTAAACATGGTGGCTACAAAAACTTTATTGTTAGCACATATACAAACTTTGATAGAAACGTTTTAAATCAAGAGATTCGAGATTCATTAAAAGAGCAAAACATTATTTCAGACAAGCTAGAAAAATCTTTTATAGTTTATACTTCTAAAAATCTTCAGGGGGCAGCTAAATTTAACATACATAATTACAATGTTGGTGATAAACTTGTTGCTATAAGATCTGGTGCAGGCGTAAAGGTTGGATCAGAGTTAACAATAAAATCTGTTGATTACAAGAATCACATGGTAACAGCAGAAGCAGTTACAAAACAAGGAGTAAAGGAATATCAAATAGACATACG
>JANXDN010000082.1 GCA_025058005.1 Candidatus Aenigmatarchaeota archaeon | reverse complement strand
TCACGGGGGGCTATAATGTTCAAGGATAGGTTCCTCCAAGTGGGGCCCGACCCCGGGCCCGTCAAAAGAACCAGGGGAAGACCCTCTGGAGGGGCCTTGCTGCTGGGAACCCCCAGTTCGCCCGCCTGGGAGAAGACCAGCAGCATTGTATCTAGGGCTGAACTAGATGATTTCGAGATGACCAGCTGTGGTGAGCGGATGTGAAGGTTTTCAGCAACTTTCTCTTGATCCTATTATTGTTCTCACTACTATACATGATTTTTACCGTAGACATTTCTATGAGGTTGCTGTTCCTAGCGATTCTGTCCACAGTGGTTATCCTGCTAATATATTCTATCTATGTTTTGACGGGTCGTTAACCATCCCCATTGATGATTGTTTAGATGGAGGAGATGATATAAGTTGGGAGCAAGAATCTTATTTGAGGAGCCTACGCTTTTTAGGATTTTAACTGATGAAGCATTATTAAATATGGGAGAGGAATTTCAACTAATATGTCAAAAATATTCAAAATTACAACGAAGATTAAAAAAGTCTAAGCATCCAATCTATACTCAAATGGTATACTATCGAAAAACTCTAAGATTGTATGAAGAAGGTGTAGAACCTTATAATATTTCAAAATTTCTTGGAATAAGATTTTCAACGATTCTCAGCTGGATTAAAGGACATCATCCACTTTCAAGTTATATTGTTTCTGAATTCAACTATCATTTCGGATATACATTAGGTGCGGCTATTGGTGATGGAGCTGTGTCATATCCTAATATTATATTCAGCTGGTTGAAAGACGAGGACTTTGTAGATGCGATCGCCGACTCCGTTAAGAGCATGGGCCTCAAAACGTGGGTATGGAAAAAAAGAAATCATCAAGTAGCTTTTTGTAACGCAATATTTGCGCAATTAGTGCTACTCGGTAAACACTCAGCGCAAACGCTGCTTCCACTCTTATCATCATCTAAAGAGGTGGCAATCGGCGTCGTTTCAGGTTTCTTTGACGCAGAAGGGCGGTCCGGATGGGGAAAGAAATATTTATACGATGCGCCAAGAGCATCAAATACAAAAATAGAAATCATCCATCTAATTAAAGGACTTCTAGATTACTTAGGAATACACTCGACAATATTAAAAAGCAAGAATAAAGAATTCATCAGTCCTAAAACTAATAAAAAATACAGACCAAAATCTGAGTATATATATTCCGTGAGGATAAAACGATGTTGTGTCAAACGTTTCTACAAACTCATTGGATTTAGAATAAAACGAAAACAAGAGGAACTATCGAAATTGGTTCAGACCAGATTCAGATATATCTGCCCAATATAGCTCCACCCCTCTTTATTTTAATTTAAAAATTAGTTTAAATTGGATATTGGTTTATCTAATTTTCTTAAATATTTCAACTAATACGTTTGTTACGGCGTTTTTAAGCTCTAATGCCGTTATTTCCCTCTTTTCCCAAGATATCTTCAATTCTTCTACATTTTTATAATAATTGGCTCCTACTTCAAATTCACCTTTCCAAGGAAATATAACATATTCTATTATGTCAAATAAGGGATTTCCTTCAACCTTTCCCTCGGGACAAAACGCCATTTTAATCTTATGAGCAATAGTTTCATCATCATCATTGAAAGTTATGGCGTTGTCAAGACTTTTTGACATCTTTGAAGTTCCATTAAGACCCAAGATTATAGGTGTGTGTATTGCTACTGGTTTTTCATATCCCAATTTCTTCAAAAACTCTCGAGCCATAACATGTATTTTCCTCTGATCAATTCCTCCTATCGCTACATTAACATTGAGGTACATAATATCAATACATTGCATCAACGCGTAAATTTCCGAACTTATCTTAGGGGCTACCTCTCTCTTACTGATAAGGTCCATCGCCTTTCTAGCTTCACTCGCAGTAACAAGTTTTGATAACTTCAATACCAATTCAACATACTCTCTATCAAATTGATAATCAGATCCATATACAAATTCAACTAGATCTGGATCAACTTCGAAAAGCTTGCATAAACGTTTCAGAATGTCCTCATTATTCTTTCCAATTATCCTTAATTCATCTAATTCACCTTTCCCATTTAACCATGCATGTATATCTGCTAATAGTATCTTACCTTTAAAACCAAATTTAAGAAGTGTCAAAAGAGGTCTACAGGCAACTAATGAACCTAGATGTAGAACATTACTAGGCTCGTAACCAATATATGCCACTGCTTCTCCATTCTTCAATAAGGAGAGAAGCTCATACTCTGTTATTATTTCCGATGAACTCCTCTTTAATAAAGAAAATAGCTCTTTAATTCTTTCCTTATCAGAAGAGTTCGCAATCTCTATCAACTTCTTACCAAATAAATCCGAATTCCTCTCCTATATATGTATATTAGGTTAGACTATAAAAGAAGCCTACTTTTAGTCTACTAACCAGACTGGCATGCTATGATAAACAATAAGATGGGTGGAGATTTAGAGAAGATAAGGAAAGTCGGTGAATATTTTATAGAGGTTTGGAAAGCTGCAGGAGTAAATTTATCGAGAGTTGAGATAGTCTGGGCCAACGACTTAGTGAATAGTA
>JANXDN010000081.1 GCA_025058005.1 Candidatus Aenigmatarchaeota archaeon | reverse complement strand
GAAAATGTATAATGTAGTAGTGCTCTGGCAAGAGATAGTTTAGTCCTGAAACAGCTGGCATTTCATGTATAAGCCCCCTTCTCGACGGAATATCCCTTCTAAGAAATCTCAGGGCACGTGCTCTTTTAGTATCTTGTTAATGGTTTCTATTTCATAAGGACTTATTCTTCTTCGAAGGTTTTCATCTTTCTATCAAGAATAGAGGGTGCGGGGATAGTGATAGCGGATGCCATGGGGGCAGGACTACCAGTAGTTGCAAGAAATCTACCAGCGTATAAAACAATATACTCAGGAGCTCCTGCATTGTATTTACTTGAAAATGATGAAGACTTTTATATGAGAATTGTTACATTGCTAAATATTCCGGAGTTTAGGTATAAAATGGGTTTAGCAAATAGAATATACGCGATTTTTCGTGGGGGAATGTTTCACAAAAAATACTAAAGAGTATCCTAATCAATATAAACTGGTAAATACAAGCAGTGTTAAAAAGGGTCTTGAATCTTTTTTATTTTATAAATAATAATCGAATAAGCCTAAAATCTAAGCGAGGAATGTACGCAGCTGATGCACTGTTTAGTTATAGCAGTTCCATATTTTCCTCATGGTGGAGCGGGTAAAAGAGCATTCGAAGTATTGAAGTATTTTACCGAAATTAACTTCATTCCGATATTATACATCCCATATTCAGATTTATTGTTTCTTATGGTATTAGAGGAGCTCTATAAATTAGAGAGAGTTGACAAGATTCTAAAGGAACTAGAACATTTTAACGTAATAATACCTAATGAGATTTATGAATGCATTGACGATATTAGACCTAACATTCAGCACCACTTAGACTTGATTCGAAGCAAACATGTGTATGGATTATTTTTAAACTTTAAAAAACCCATTCAAGAATCAAAATACAACATAATCTATGCGAAAAAATTTTTAGCAGAATATATCAAAAGTAAAGATATACCGTTAGATAAATTAGAATTTATTTACTCTATGCATGAAATTCCATCTTCGGTGATTACGGGAGCTTTCTTGGCAAAATCTCTTAAAAGGAGATTGTACATTTTGTTACAGTTAGAGCCCTTTAAGCCGCTGAAGGATCTTGTAATAGATGATTGGAGATTTAGAGTAATGCTAGGTAGGAGACATATCTCAAGAGAAATCGTTCGATTGCTTTTCCTTATATTGAAATCTGTACTTATAAGCTCTCGATATAGTTATTCTTACGCATTTTATAACAAAGTTCTTAGCGGATTACTTGCAGTCTCAGAAGCCCCGTTGATAATCTCCGGGTTAGATTCATGGGCTTCTGAAAGAAATATTAATGTAAAAATAGTGAGGCCAGGGAATGCCGTCGAAGAAAGTTTTTCCGTATATGCTGACGAGAAAGAAAGGTGTCAATTATTTCATAAAAAAGAGGACGTAGCAATTTACTATGCTCGTCTCCATTCATCTAAAGGTTTATTCGACATACCACCTATTGCTAAAAAGCTTGCTTCAGAAGGATATCGCCTTGTCATAGTTGGTGACTTCGTTAATGCAGTCGAGAAGAATATTTTCTTTAGACTTTGCAAAGAACAAGGAATTAAGAACATAGAATACTTGAACTGGCTCCCACGAGAAGACTTGCTTGACATAGTTTCAAGATCTAAAGTCCTCATATATCCTTCTCACTTAGATTCTTTTTCTCTTGTTGTGTTGGAAGCGTTGTTCCTAGGATGCTCGGTAGTTGCTTACGATATTCCTGCAATTAGAAGTATTTATAAAGATTTGAAGCCCGTAAGAATTGTGAGAGAGTACGATTATAGAAAGATGGCTGGAGAGGCAATTAAGATACTTAAGAGAGATATCGATGAACATGAAGAAGAGCACCTAGACAAAGATTTCATGAACTTCCTAAAAATACATAGCTCATGGAGGAACGTTGCCAAAGCTGACATAGAAGCAATCGAAGGAATGATACATCGTTCATGAACCTCTTTCATTTAATTTTTATAAACTAACTCAATATCCTTTCACGCGGGTTAAAATGATGGCTAGGAAAAATAAATAAAGTGCGATCTATATCAAAGTCAGATGATGTATGAATACTACTAGGTACTTTATTTATGATATATTTCATGACCCCATCAATAAAGTAAGAACCCTACTTGAAAACTGGTGGAGACGCTATCTCTTAAAGATAACTGCTAGAAGTCGTATTGAATTATTAATTAAATTCGAGATCAAGAAGCTTACAAACATGATTAAATTAAAAATTAATAACCAGATTTTAACTGGTCTTCTAGAAATTAAAAAT
The DNA here is from genome assembly GCA_025058005.1 of Candidatus Aenigmatarchaeota archaeon. GTDB lineage: Archaea > Aenigmatarchaeota > Aenigmatarchaeia > CG10238-14 > CG10238-14 > JAHLMN01. The sequence continues at coordinate 315 of JANXDN010000081.1, read as the reverse complement.
TATAACTCCCGGTGCTGAATCATGTTAAAAACAATCTTAGAAGCAATAATTGCCCTCATTTTTGCAATAGTTTCTGCTTGGGCCATATATAATACAGTATTATTTTTTGCGGGCTTATTCTCAAGATTAAAGAAAAATACTCAACTACTAGATGGAGAAATGTATGAGTCTAAAGTGAGCATAATCATTCCGGTTAAGAATGGAGAGAAAGTGTTGCCGAGGCTTATAGATTCACTTCTCAATCTTGATTACTCCATTGAGAAGATGGAAGTGATCCTCGTCGAAGACGGGTCTTCTGATAAATCCTATGAGCTA
>JANXDN010000080.1 GCA_025058005.1 Candidatus Aenigmatarchaeota archaeon | reverse complement strand
GAAACAGTGAAATATGTTGCTCCGCCGGTGCCGATTTAATGTTTTTATATTCTATTAATCGTGCACCAAACAGGTGTAGAAAGCAAGCTATCACATACAGCATTTACTGCCTGTGAAACAGTAGGCTCTTCTATCAGCGTTTCATTAAATGCATTAACAATATAAAGGGTCGGTTTAGTTTCAACAAGAATTTCCTGCAAGTACATTTGCCCTTCAGAATTTTGTGTCAACTCCTCCAGACGGTTTTTAACTTCTAAACATTCCAAGCAGTCAGATGTATAGTTGTATTCAACAACAGTAAAATAATAGCTTACGAGAAGCATAACTTGGTTTTGGTTAAGCTTATAGTTTATTATTCTATTCTCTGGTAAAAAACTTTGATTTTTGTTGCCAAAAAACCCGATAATAACATACGCTAAAACAGAACCAAGAAGTATTAAAATAAAGATTATTGATAACACTTTTTGTTTTGTAATCTTTTTTACCTTCATATAACTCTTACTATACTTGTGTTGCCGATGCTCCCCTATAAACTCTTGCAAATTCCGGAGTGACTATGAGATAGTTTTCGTCGACCCCAACAATATCACCATTCATTGCTGTTACTGTTTTTTTGATTTTTGCAATAGCTCTTTTGAGTTCTCCCAAGTCTTTGTCTCTAAGAGGCTTTATTTTCAAAAACAAAATATTTCCCTCTCTAAGTAATTTTTGCACTTTGTCGGTGTCAGCATATTCCTCAAGAGTTTCCACCCTTATGTGCACTTTTTTCCCTTCTTCTCCTGTTTTTTCTATTTCTACAAAGGCATTTTTGTCCTCGTTTTCCTCTCTTTCTCTTCCAAATATCAAGTCAAAAACCATTAAATTTTCACCTTTATTTGGTTATGTAAGTTAAATTTAAATAACTATTATTTTTCACAAAAATAAATTTATCGCGCTTTTTTGCTCTCAAAATAAATGTTAACAGTTGATGAAGTATACAAACCCAACGATTGGAGTAAGCTTATAATATTTCTTAAATGGTCAAAGATATTTGAGAATTTTTAAAATTTATATTCTTCCTCGAACTCTTAACATCTCAACCATAAAATAACGTGCCATTTAATTGTAGATTATTTTCCCTTTTCTATTAAAACACCATTCACTACCCCGTCTTGTGATGGCCTGCTCGTTATCCTCACAAGACCAAGTTCTGTTTTAACAACACAACCCTTTGTGATTATACCTCTTCTCGTAAAGTGTATATTATCTTGATGCTCTATCACATCTATGAGTTTGGCTTTTTTCGCTTTATTGGTTTTGGGGTTTATGACATTAACATAATCTACACTAACAACTCTTTGTTTTATTATTCCTCCCCTCCTTCTTTCAACCTTTTTTTTCGTTGGCCCAATAGTTGCAAGAGTAGGTGAAGAGCCTCTTTGATACTTTTTCTTTTTCCTATTAAGGTTAATTCTTCCACCAGTAATTTTTTTCCCTCTATCTATATTCCACAGGACCATGTTGAATCTATTTGATATAATAATGCGTAATATTTAAATATTTGTTAGTGTTTAATTAATCTAAAATATGCCAAGAGCAATACTTGTATGTTTCAGCATAAACACAAAAAAGTTTTCAAGTTCCTCTGAGAGAAACAAGTTTTTCAAAGAACTTTACGGATGGAAACAGATAATTAAAAGAAATAAAAGAAATTACGAATATAGAAGAGAGGGCATCTTAGACAAGATACCTCACATAAGAGTTGACCAGTCAATTTTTATAATTTTGGAAACACATCTTAAATTGATGCAAGAATTTTTCAGAGAGTGGGAAGATAAAATAAGATGGGAAGAATTTGAAGTGTTGTTAGATGAGGAGAGGATAAAATTTTTGGAGGGTGAGCTATGACTGAAAAAGAGGTTGAATTAAAAGTTGGAGAGCTTACTCAAAGAGAAGAGTTTGGTCGCGGTATTGTAAGAATAGACTACAGCATCATGCAAAAGATAGGCGTTAAAGAAGGCGATATAGTAGAAATAGAAGGCGAAAAGAAAACCGGAGCACTAGCAGTAAGAGCTTATCCTTCTGACGTTGGGCTTAACATTATTAGAATGGACGGTTTAGTAAGGAGAAATGCAGGAGCTGGCGTAGGCGAAAATGTAAAAGTGAGAAAAGCTGATGTTAAGGAAGCTAAAAAAATTGTGTTAGCACCAGCTCAAAAAGGTATTTTTGTTCAGATTAGCCCTCATCTTATAAAACAAAACTTGATGTATAGACCAATAACACAAGGAGATATTATTGTCCCTAGCCCAGTTGTTAAAAGAGGAGATAGATACCCATCTATATTTCAAGAATTTTTTGGTTTTGATTTTGAAGACTTTTTCTATTCTCCTACTGGCGAAACAAGGTTTGTTGTTGTATCTGCAGAGCCAAAAGGCATAACCAGAGTTACTGAGATGACAGAAGTCGAGATATTGTCGCATTTACCAAAAGGTTTCGAGCTAGAAAAAAGAACTATACCAACAGTTACTTATGAAGACATAGGCGGTTTGGGACCTGCAATACAAAAAGTAAGAGAAATGATAGAGTTGCCTTTAAGGCATCCTGAGCTTTTCGCCCGCTTAGGCATAGAGCCACCAAGTGGAGTATTGCTTCATGGCCCTCCA
>JANXDN010000007.1 GCA_025058005.1 Candidatus Aenigmatarchaeota archaeon | reverse complement strand
TTTCTGAGACTTTTTGCAAAACACTCTTAACATTTTTATGTTTCTCCATAATTTTTTTTGCAATCTCTTCTTTTTCTCCATCTTTTATTTCCACAATAGCCACAGCCTTTTCACGCGAGCCTATGATTTCATAGCTAGCCATAATTCAAAATTTATTAATCTAAAATTATTAAAATCAAACATGAGTTTATACTTCATCAGTATAGGTTTATATGACGAGAAGGACATGAGTTTGAAAGCTATAGAAGCGGCTAAAAGTTGCGATATACTATTTGCAGAATTTTATACACACAAATTAAATACCACTTTGCAAAAATTGGAGCAATTGGTAGGGAAAAAAATTTTTGTGTTAAGCAGAAAAGAAGTTGAAGAAAGCGATATGTTGCTGAAAGAGGCAGAAAAAAACAAAGTTGGTTTACTAGTTGGTGGAGATGCTTTTTGTGCAACAACTCATTTAGCTTTAAAATATGAGGCAATGAAAAGAGGTATAGAAACCAAGGTTATTCACGGTTCCTCTATTTTTTCTGCGGTGGGAGAAGTAGGTCTTCATATGTATAAGTTTGGCAGCACCGTTACAATACCTTTTTTAGATAGATTAAGAGGCAGACTGCCTATCTCAGCTTACGAAAGGTTAAAAGACAATAAGGAAAGGGGTTTACATACTTTAATATTGTTTGATATTGTTGAGGAAGAAAAGAGATATATGACAGTGAGAGAAGCAATAGATATACTGCTTAAAATGGAGGAGGTTGCAAAGCAAGATGTTTTCACAGAACATTCTGAAATCATAGTATTTGCAAGAGCTGGAAGTGATGATGCGAAAATAGTTTTTGGTCAAGTAGTTGAGCTTAAAGATATGGATTTTGGCAACCCCCCATTTTCTATTATAGTGCCAGGCTCACTCCACTTTACTGAAAAAGAGTATTTGGAGTTGTTAAAAAATGATAAAAGATAAAATTCCGAAAGAAGAGATAGAAAAATGGTTAGAAAAACTTGAAGAAAAGATTAGCAAAATAAAGATGAAAGATGAAACGAAACAGCAATTTCTTGACAATCTTAAAGCTTATGTTAATGATTGCGTTTATTGGTTGGAGAAAGGCGATTATGTAAAGGCCTGGGAGGCTATATCCTTTGCATGGGGATTATACGAGGCAGGAGAGTATTTTGAAGTTTTTGAAAAAATTCATAAATGATTATTTTGATGAAGCAATCCATATCAAAGGAATTATCATAATTAAAAACACGCCTATCATCGTCAACACTTCAGTGGGTATAGTAGAAATCATATCCGGAGTTATGAATATACTTATCAGTCCACTTGTTAAAAACACTATAACACCCACACCTATAGCAATAAATATGAGTGTAGTTGTTGGTCTATTTTGAATTTTTTCCCACAGAAATTTTGGCAAGTCTTCAGGTGCAACCATCCCAATGGTCATTAAGCCTATCATTAACACGAGCATAACAACCATACCTTGCATAAAAAATGTTGATAGTTGCGTTTGCACATCAATACCTCTCAATATTGGAAAAGCCCACACCATAAATGCTGCTGACAGTGCTATAACAGCATGTACGGCGACATTTTTTTCAGACTCGCCAAATATTTTTGATTTTCTTAGAAGTCCATAAAAAATAGCTGAAGTTAAAATGAAAGGGAATAGAAAATTAAATGCGCCTATATCAGCCAGTTTCAGTATAACATTTTTGAATATATCGGCCATTTGACATCACGATTTTGATGGTGCTACAGATGTAACTGCAATAACCAAACCTATAAATAAAAACAATATCAATAAAATTGCACCACCACTCTCCCTTCCATAAATGGTTTGTAAATTCAATATATTATTTAGTCCTGCTATAAAAAATAATATTATAAATATCACTAGAAAGACCCATAATAGAGTAGTTTTCCCTTCAAAAGCTACTTTTAATGCATCTGTAAAGTTTGGGTAAGCTATGCTTGCTGCAACGAAAGAAAATAAAAACACAAGAACTATAACAAAAAATTGTGCAGTAAAAAATGATAGTGGTCTTCCTATGCTCATCTCTGGTAGAGTAGCAGCATAACCCCATATGAAAAGAGAAAAGGCAAATGTTAAAACAGCATAGATAGCCTCAGCATCACCAAATATTTTTGACTTTCTCAACAACCCATACATAATAGCCCAAAAAATTATCATCGGCAGAAGAAAATCGTAAATCCCGGTTTCAGCCAATCTTTCAACTAAAACCCTAAAAGGATTTGCCATAATTAAATATTGGTAATATTCTAATAAATAAATTCTATATTGTTTTTAGCCTTTTCTTTTCATTTCGTGGACTAAATCTGTTAATGCCCTCACACTTTCAATTAACGAAGGCAAAGCATCCTTGAAAGTTTTTTCTAAACTTGAAAGTCTAGCGCTTAATTCTTCTACACCATCTCTTAATGCATCTACTTTTGAAATAAGTTCTGATTCTCTTTCTTTTCCACCTTTTGCCATAATACTTAATTGGTTGCGTAGATCCATTATCTTTCTTTCTAGCTCACTGTATTTGTTTTTAAATTCAACCAATCTTTCATCAAGATCCACCATTTTTTCATGCACTATAGATTCTATAAGTTCCTCGCTAATGTAATTTTGGGGCACATAATATTCTTGCATTTGCATTGTTTTAGTTTGTTGTTCTTGTTGAAAAGGCTGAAACAGTGTTGGGGTCTCTTGCTCAAAACTTTCTTGAGTCGGAGGCACAAATAAATTCGAAGACATTTCGCCTTCATCTGCAACACCTATTTTTATTGCTTGCGTCAAAGCCCTATCAATTTCCTCAGAGCTAAAACCATCTTTTCTCAATATATCAATTATTTCTGCTTCAGAAAATCCTTTGCTACTCAAATCTTTTACTTTATCGCTTGGTATGAAACCTTTTCCAATTGTAGGCGGTTTTTCTGGCTCTTTTTTACTCCCACCTAAAAACTTTATCAAATTTAAACACCTTATAATTAATTATTTTTTCTACTTAAAATTATTCTTTTTTTCTCTCCAAAATCCTTTCAAGTTCATCTCTTGTAACAAACTTTGATTTTATGGGATTATACAAGTCAAGCAGGCTTTGTATTTCTTTAAGTTCACTTTTCTTTGCGGCCTTTTCCAAAGCCTGCTCAAATTTAAGTAAAGATCCTCTCATGTTTTTCACTTCCATTGACAACTCTCTTACCTGTTCATAAAGCCTGTCAAAAGTCACTTTTAAAGTTTGTAATTCATCTATCATCTTTTCTTCAATTCCCTTTATTCTTGAGTCTATCACATCCAACCTCTGTTCTATTACTCTTATCCTCCTTGTATTATCGTTTATTCTCCTGACAGTTTCAGTATCAACAGTGGGTTTTGGTTTGTCGAAAACCATAAACACTCATAAATTATTTTGATTATTTAAAGTAATATAATTATTTAGTGAAGCCAAATGGTTTTTGAAACAGAGTATGCTGATGGTATATTGAAAATAAACTGTTTGGATAGCATTTTCGGCTTTACTCTAGAGGATTCTGAATATTTAATGTCTTTTTCTTTAGACAAGATATTGGAGTTCAAAAGAGTGGAAAGAATAATTTTGGCGGAGAGAAGAGAGTATGAATACGATTTTGATCAAACAGCCATGATAGTTGAAATAGCAAATCTATATGATAAAATAGTCAACAAGGATAGAATTTTAGAAGATCCATCTCTGTTTCACCCTACCTTTAATCAATTTATTTCTCAACCACTTCAAGTTTTGCAGTTTATTGTTACAGACTTGCTAAAAAAAGATCCAATAGGAGCTTTTGTCAAAATAAAAAGAATGACAAGATTATATGAACTAAAACTCGAAAAGAGTTTAAATAAAAACGAAAGGATTGCTTTGAAATTACTACTTTCAAAACTTAAAACAATAAAGTCAATGCTACAAGAAACCAGACTAATTAAAAACTCTTCAAACATTATATTTGGTCACAAGATTGGTGATAGAAACCCTTATAGAATTATCTTTAACCCGATGATAAGACCTATTTTTATGTTAACACGCTACACTTCTTTGCCTCCAAAAAATAGTAGACTTGTGGACAGATATATACTGCCAGGAAACATACAGGTAGAAATTTTCAAAGTTCCGGACAAAGTAAGGCTTTACTATTTCCTTAACGCCCCAGAATTCAGATTAGATGATGAAAAGTATGCGATTTTAGAAAATGCAAGAAGACAACTCGCAGAGCACAAACCTTCAGAGACAGAATTCACAAACCCAGATAAAGTAAGAGAAATATTTACAAATATTGGTAGAGATCTTATTTTGCAGTGTGGCGGAAAAAAATTCAGTTCAAAAGAAATAGAAGAATTAACCAATATTCTTGTAAGGCACACAACAGGTTTCGGTGTTCTGGAACTGATTTTGAATGATGAAAAATTGCAGGATATATATATAAATTCACCAGTTGGTGTAACACCAATCTATGTGCATCACGATGATTATGATGAATGCGAAACCAATCTGATTCCTACTCGAGAGGATGCAGAAAGTTGGGCAACAAGGTTTAGACTGTTTTCTGGTAGACCTTTAGATGAAGCTAATCCTGTGTTAGACACAGAGCTATTTGTGCCGGGCGGAAGGGCAAGAGTAGCAGCTATAACAAGAAATCTAAGCCCAGATGGCATAGCTTATGCTTTAAGGAGACATCGAGACAAACCATGGACATACCCCCTCTTACTAAATCAAAAATATTTTTCTCCTTTGTATGCGGGTTTGATGAGTTTTATCGTAGACGGATCTAGATCTATATTATTTGCTGGGGGTCGTTCTTCTGGCAAGTCAAGTATGTTGGGTGCGACTATGATAGAAATAATGAAAAAATTCAGAATTATAACAGTTGAAGATACCTTAGAGTTGCCTGTGCCTCAACTAAGAAATTTGGGCTACAATATAGAAAGGATGAAGTCGCGTTCTGTCATAACACGCGTCGAGTCAGAATTGCCAGCAGAAGAAGCTTTAAGAACAGCTCTACGTTTGGGAGATTCTTGTTTAATAGTAGGTGAAGTTAGATCAAAGGAAGCTATCGCTTTATTTGAAGCTATGAGAATAGGTGCATTGGCCCATGTGGTTGCAGGTACTATACATGGCGAAAGCGCCTATGGTGTGTTTGATAGAGTGGTAAATGATTTGGGTGTGACAAAAACAAGCTTTAAAGCAATCGACATCGTCACAATCTCTGGTATGATAAAGTCTGCAGATGGTTTGAGAAGATTTAGAAGAGTTTTAGAGGTTACTGAAATAAGAAAACACTGGAAAGACGATCCTATGGAAGAGAACGGTTTCGTGAATTTGATGGAGTATTCTGCGAAAGAAGATATGTTAAAACCAACAGATACGTTGCTAAACGGAGAATCATATGTGATAAACGAAATTGCAAAAAGAGTAAGAGAATGGCATGGTAATTGGGAAGCTGTATGGGAAAATATAGAGTTAAGAGCAAAAATAAAGAAAACTATGGTCGACTATGCTGTAAAACTAAACAGAAAAGACATTTTAGAGGCAGAATGGGTTTCCGCAAGCAATGAAATGTTTCATTTAATTTCTGATCAAGTTCAAAGAGAGTTAGGTGGTTTGGACTCAAAGGAAATTTTCACAAGATGGAATAAATGGTTTAAACAAAGTTTAAGAGGAGCAATATGAAAAAAATTGATGAATTGAGCGAAGCATATAAGCATGGCAGCACTGTAAGAAGTTTGTCGGCAGACTATTTAAACTTTTTAAAAGAGGAGGTGGAGAAAAAAACATTCTTTGAAAATTTTTGTTTGCTTTCAAGTGAAATAATAAAATTAGATTTTGGAGAAAACAAAGAATTGAAACAAAAACTGGATTTTTGCAATCTCAAAATAACATCTTCTAATGTATATTCAGCATTTGTTATGGTCATAATATTTACAATACTTGTTAATACCGCTTCTTTTTTTGCATTAATGTATTCAGGATATACTTTTGGCGAAATAGCGAAATACATTTTTTTCATCTCTATTATAGGGTTTTCCTTAGCATACTACATCCTTGTTTATCCAACTCTTTATGCGAAAAAACTTAGAGTAGAAGCATCATCAGAAATAGTTCAAACAATTCTTTACATTTCCATCGGCTTAAAAAATGTCCCTAATTTAGAAAGTGCTGTAACATTTGCAGCCTTTAATTTAGAAGGCCCAATTGGAAAGGATTTGAGAAAAATATTATGGGATATTTATACTGGCAAATATAACAACATAGAAGACGCTTTGGATGATTTTTCCAATAAATGGAAGTTCGATAATAGAGAATTTTCTCAAGCTTTGGATTTGCTAAAAACAGCTGTGACAGAAATATATGAAAGAGATAAAGTTATTGAAAGAGCAATACAACTTATACTGCAGGCAAACATGGAAAGAATGAATGAATATGTGAGAGAGCTTAAAAATCCTATAACAATGATAAATGCCTTGGGTATATTTCTTCCTGTTATCACGTTAATACTTTTCCCGATACTTGGTTTAATAATGCCAATGCTTGTAAGTTCTTATACACTTTTTATAGTTTACAATGTAGCATTGCCGATCACAGTCTACATTCTTATGAAAAACACCCTAGACAAAAGACCTTACGCCTTTCATACAGTAAGCATAAAAAACCATCCTGAAGCTTCGGATTTTGGTTTCATCTCTTTTAATTTATTCAACAAAAGGATGCATTTGCCGCTCTTGCCGTTTTCTCTCTTTATTTTTATTTTAATTGCTTTGCCGTCTATAATTGGCATAATAAATATCGATAAGACTACATCTCTCACTACAAGAATATTTTATGGGTTACAAATATTTTGGGCTCTGGTAATTTCTATTATAATTTTTACACTAATTTCTTCCCACAAAAATAAAAAAATCAAAAAAGAATTGGAAGAAATAGAGGCGGAATTCGCAGAAGCAATATTTATGCTTGCCAGTACCTTACGTGCGGGTCAACCGTTAGAAGCTTCTTTAAGAAAAACAAATGAAAGACTAAAAGATCAAAAAATTCATTCTTTTTTCGAAAGACTAATTAATACTATGAATAGCTTGGGTGTAACTTTGAAAGACGCTGTTTTTCATAAAGAGTTTGGAATAATAAAATACTATCCGTCCAAGACAATAAGAAACACGATGAAAATAATGGTTGACTCATCTTCTAAGGGTTGGGGTGCAGTAGCTTCTACTCTTTCTGCAATCTCTCAATACATGAAAAACGTTCATGAAGTTGATGAGCATTTGAAGCAGCTATTAGAGGATGTGACTTCGTCTATGAGGTTAATGACTTCACTGTTAATACCATTAGCGGCTGGAGTAGTTGTCGGTTTGGGAGGCATAATAATGAAGGTTTTACTTTTTATTGCAAATCTTTTTGTTGAACTTCCAATAGATCAGCAAAACGTACCAATAATAGGTGTGAAATTAGAAGCTATAATGCCTATAGAAATAATGATAATAATAGTTGGTATTTACATGATAGAGCTCATAGTTTCTGTTAACATTTTTAGAGTGCAAATAGAAAGAGGAAATGACGTCATAGAAATTGGATATTCGATAGGGACAAATTTAATAAGCGCGGCTTTAATATTTACTTTAGCCGTTTTAATAATTCAGTTTGGTTTGGGTGCATTAATACCTTTAAGTGTTTAGGATGAAAGGAACGAACAGAGCTATAATTACTGCCTTGATGTTTATAATAGTAATAATGCTTTTTTTAGTTCTTGCGTTTACAATATTTAAAGAGAAGACAGGTGAGTTGGGTGAGGTTGTGAAAAATTTATTTAAACAAGCATTAAAGGGGTTGTGATGAAAGGATTAAGTAGTTCGATATTGGCTTTATTAATTGCATTAATTCTAGCAACTTTGGGCTTGGCAATTTTTTGGATATTCTTGGGAAATGTTACTGAGGGAGCTAAAAGCTTTAGTGAGCGGGTGATTCAAAGTTTGTGTAATATAGGTGGATTAAGACATCTTTTAGGGTGTTGACATGGAGATGAAAATTTTAATTGCAATTATTTTAGGTCTAATAGCTTTATGTGTATTAATTTATTTCCTTGTAATGTCAAATCAAGTTTTTGATAATATAATGGAATGGTTGAGGAATTTGCTATGAAGGGATATGCTCTAATTTTTGTGTTGGGTTTGATTTTTTTAGCAACGTGCTTAGTTATTTTGTCGAAATTGTTAAAGTGGGAATGTGTAAAGAATCCTTTTGAGTGTAAAATAAAAGAAAATAAATTGTTAATAAAGATTTTTTGCGTCTTAGAAAGATGTCTTGATGGCTGTGATTCTGAAAAATGCAAAAAACTTCAATATGATGGTTTCAAGTGCGAAGAATCATGCACTTTGAAGAGTTTTTTAGATTATGTGAAAGAAAATGAGCAATATTTTGAGTATAGCTATTGTGGTTTACAGTATAATTTAAAACTTACCTTAGAAGATGGTGAGCAAATTGAACTAAAAGTAGATGATATTAAAAAATTTTTCAAGTCTCTTGACGAGAGCGAATATTTTCAGTGTATAGTTGTTCATGATGCAACGATAGATGATGTGTTGAGAGAAGAAAAATTAGATGTTGGTGTTATTCCTGGACCAGGTAATCCTCCAGGAAAGATATATGTGGATAAAAGTATAGTGGAAAGTTATACTGATGGTAGAACATGCGGACCTTTACCCCAAAATTTTAAGGAAGCATCTTCGATTGTGTTAAAAGGTCCTTTGGAAATATATATTACTAGTCCTGGAGAGCTGTTTTATATAGACTCGGGCGTGACAGGTTCTGCAAGTTTCGTTGAAGTTCAACCTTATTTAATCTTCATAACAAAGGAAAAATATTACAAAGCTAAAGAAGGAGAAATAATATTTAGGCTAAACAGATATCGTCCTCTTGATGATAATACCGGGATAATTTTTGTCTATACACAGCAAAACTGCGGAATTGGAGAACAGTTGAATGTATATTGGCATTGTGGCGAAGAGTTTAATAAACAAACTATCTGTACAGGTGTGCCTGTCGAATTAAACATTTGTGACAAGTACGTCTTGAAATCTGATAGTTTACCATCAATTATCTTAGACTACCACTATACTCCACTGTTTTTTAACTTAGACATCAAATAAATAGATATGGTTAATATTTCAATAAAGTTAATAGTAGGTATAGTCCTGTCGCTCATATTTTTAGGGGCGTTAATTTTTTGCGTAAAGACACATTAAAAAATAAAAACATTTGAAG
>JANXDN010000079.1 GCA_025058005.1 Candidatus Aenigmatarchaeota archaeon | reverse complement strand
TTATTTTTTGTAACTATAAATTTTACTGAAGAAAGCTTCTAACAAAACTTGTTAATCTAAATAATATTTCATTTAACTTTTTCTCCTTTTTTAGCTCAACTTCTTTTATACCATAATCTCTTTTATCGTTTAAAACTATGATTTTCATTTTTCCCTCTCTCCACACATCTGCCTCGTAATTTAATTCTACATACTTTATCCATGAGTTCCTCGCATAAAATTTTTTTTGCTCAATTTTCCAACTTTTTGGATAATCTGACGCCAATATAACAAACTCTCCAACAACAGTAGGTTTTATGTGAAGGACTATTTTATTTTCAAAAAATTTTACTGAATTTATTTCGATTGTTGGTTTTGAGAGCAAATATTCTTTTAAATAAATATCAAAATTTTCTACTTCCTTTATTTCATTTGCGCAGTAATACTTTACTTTACCGGTGAAATTCCCTGTATTATTTAGAGAAAACCAATAAAATTCAAAAATTTCCCTCTCGTTTGGTTGGAAATTTACGGGACGTGACCATAAAGTAAGCTCTTGATTTTCGTTCGATAAATCTAACCTAAAAATAGCTTTACAACCAACACTCCCAGAATTAAAAGCTTCAAAAGTTGTTTTCATACCAACACCAAATTCTTCATGTTTCAAACCTATTATATCTGCATCAACATAATCAGCTACAGTGACATCTATAACTGCACCTTTTGCTGTTGGTAACAAGATTAAAAGAAACAAAATCAGAACCATAATAATAACCATTTCAAAATTGGTAATTTAATTTTTTTAAATATTAATTTTACTTCACCAGAATAATTGCCTGGTTGAGTTGGCTTTACTTTTATTGGTAGCATTATTGTCTCGCTTTTCTTTAATAGAAAGTTATTTTTTTCAAATTCTAAAATAGATGTTATATTGCCGCTAGATTTTAGAATTACTCTAAAATTATCGTTAGCTGAGATGTTAATGTATTTTTTACTTTGCATGCCAACATATATTTGACCAAAATCTAAAATATCTGTATTGCCAGAAAAACCTATTTCAATTTTTTTATACTTATCTAACACAGTTACCTTTGCTGGAAAAGTGTAAATTTCATAAGTAAAAAGAATGTCCTCTGTTTTTTCTTGGGCAAACACAATCGGTAAAAGCATCAAGATTATACTAACTTCTCTTATACCAATAATAGGCAAGAATTATCACCAATAATATTATAATTAACAATATCCAAGGAAATTTTTGTCTTTCTTTGTATTCCTCTTCTGCTTTAAATTCTCTCACTTTAATAGTTGAATTCTTTTCTGCAAAATCACTAGAAAAATATACGATCGATTGAACATTATACTCACCTTCAGGCAATCTTTGATTAATCAAGGATCTTATATGCTTCAATTCTCCTGGTTTTACATATGTAGAAGGAAGATGTGTCGTAGCTATTAAATCACCAGAAATGCTGTATACATTTAATTTACCAGAAGTTATTAAAAGCGTTACTGTGCCAGTGTTTTGAAACATAGTATTAAAATGAGTTGTATCTTTATCTGTGCCAAGAAACATTGTCTCGTAAATTTTTCCGCCTCTTAAAGCTTCGCCTGGTACCTTGAAAAGTATAGTTAAAGGGAAAACAGTCCTTATAGTGATGGGTTTTATGAGCTGTTTTGGTGATTTTGGATCAAGCATTATATAAGCTGTGTGATAACCTGCTTCGGCATTTTCTGGGACTTGTAAGATAAATGTGACTTCCCTTGCACTTTTTAAATTGCTTCCGGGTATATTTACTGGTTCAAGTTCTACTGGGTTAGAGAGAAATTTTATCCATGTTTTTGCATCTTCTTCAGAATAATTAGCAAGATATTCCCAATAGTTGTTTGGGGTAAAAAAATCTGCCTTTCCTCTTACTGCTTCCAGTCTAACTATCAGAGTGTCTGAGGTTGAGGTGATTATGTTGAATTTTGCTATTTTTGTTTCTCCTCTTTGAACTTCACCTAAATCTAACACAGGTGGGGAAACACCAACGGTTATTTGGGCTGAAGAAGAATAGAGAAACAATGAAAATATTGTTAAAAAAAGAATGAATTGTTTCATATCTTTTTCTTAACTTTTAAAAAATAAAAATTATTAATCAGTCAGGACAGATTTCATCGGCTTGTTTGTATGCGCAACTACCATCGTCGACAGTTAAACCGCCCTTTATTGTCCATTGGCACGCATACACACCTGTAACAGGTATTTCTCTTAAACCCCATGTTTGCGGATTTGGATCGCATGTGCCAAAGTTTAAACCGTCCCGACCTGTTATTATTTCTACCGCTTTTTCTTTACTCAAACCTTGCTCTCTTATATAATAATCACACAGTATTTTTCTACAATTATTAGGATCTAGCCTAAAAGTCCCACATTTACAATCATATATATGAAAGCAATATAAACCGTCTTCACAATAAGGAACGTTTGCAACAAAACCTCCTCTGTTTTCTTCAGCCACTTGTTTATTACCGTTTATGTCTATCTTTATTTTTTCTAAGCAATAATCTACAGCATATATTATATTGCAATCTCCTGTCACATAGGTGTCACAGTTACTTTTACAGTTAGCTACCTCTTGTGAATATCTATAAGCCTGATTAAAATTTTCTAAGGGTTCGCCTACTTTGCTTGGAGTAACAAAATTTGTTATCAGTCTTA
>JANXDN010000078.1 GCA_025058005.1 Candidatus Aenigmatarchaeota archaeon | reverse complement strand
TGTTGAAAAGTTGTTGAAAACTTTCAAAACCTTGGAGGTTTGCAGAAACCTTAAAAAAAGTTCTTTGAAAACAATGGGTTACAGAGGAACAGTCCAAATAGGTATCCCTGACGTCAGGGGCTGAGACTGGTCTTAGTTTTGAAAAGTTGAGCCCTATTCCCCCGCCAGCTTTCATAGTGAGAGCACACTGGTGAAGAGATTTCATGATATCGTCCATGCTATCCTCAGGATCTGGCATTACGTAGCAATTGCTAAGAGTTGCTTTCTGGTTACCTCTGCCAGCGTAGGCAAGGATTCTACCCCCGGGGAGAAATTTAAGTGAAGCAATGATGTCAAAGAATTTTTTTTCCTGGGTAGTATTGTCTGCAATAGCCTTTGCAACTCTTGCGGCAGTCTCCTCAAAAGAACTCTCTTGTTCTGTTTTATATTTTTTTCTCCAGATAAAATCTGATATGGATGAAAGCATTAGAGAATTACCCCCTTAATTTTAAGTTTTTGAGTTTGTATTACTTTACTTGAAGAAAAGTGAAACCTAATTTATGCATTGACTTCGAAGAAGTATATAGCAATTTTTCCTTCCTGAAGTAGTTTAATAAGTTCTTCATAACTGTAGATCTTTCCTTCTTCAAGCCTGAAGTTGGGAGTTATGATAAGTCCTGCATCTCCTGTTTTTAATTTTATAGCAACCCTGTTTACATTAAAGTTTTCTCCAAACAGTTCAGATGCAATCTTGGCAGTTCCTTCGTGTCCAATAGCATTGATGAAGTTTTCTTTGTTGTTTGAAAATAAGTGTTTTGCTGTATCAAATATAGCCTTTGCCTGTTTGAGGTCTATTTTTTTGAACCTTACAAGAGCTGATTCCTCTACCATATTAACAGAGAATGCATTAACAACGAAAAATCTTTTTACAAGGTATACAGGAAACATACTTACCTCCTTTTATTTTTTTTTATCAAATTCACTTAAGGTAGACTGAGAATATTTTCTTTTATTGATAGGGGGGATAGTTCACGTTGTATATCTGCCACTATTGGTGGACAATATTTATGGATTTGGATTTCTTGGGCAATTTGGCGGTAAATTTGTTTTTTGTAGTTATCTATGATTTTAGCATCGTGGGACATTCTCCAGGAGTATCCTGCGACTACTCCTAAGAGAAATACCAAAAACAAAAAAATAAATTTTTCTGTTTTTGACATAGTTTTCCCTCCTAAAATCCAAAATACGTGATAATATTTGGCAATTAGATAAAAACATCAGGGGGCATTTGTTTAGTGAGTCCTATTTTTAGGCAATTTGTATTTTCGTCTTTGACCAAAGCATAATTTCCGTTTACGGAGATGCATTTATTACAGAATCGGCAGATGTCCTTTGGTATGCTATCTGGCCCGCCGGGGGTGTATATAACTATTCCCTGGGTAAAGCCGGTGACTTGTAAGGAAATTTGTTCTGATTTAACCGCCATTGGGGTGGGGTTTAAATTTTCCTGAGAGTTTTGAGAATGTGGGATGGGTAATTCTTTTCTTTTAGTCACTTAGTCCTCCTTTGGGATTTATTTTTTTTATAGAAAGCTTAGTTGTGTAAACTTTTGTGTTTGGCATGTTGTTACTACATGTTGAATATTACTTTTTTCTGTGTTTCTTGCGTATGGATAATAATAGGAACTAATAGGAGTAGATTTATAATTTTTAGTTTTGTCGTTTAGGCTAATCTTGTCAACTATAACTTTAACTTCATTTATTAAATCATTGATTTTTCCTACAGTTGTGTTGAGACAGTGGATTCCGATTGGTTCAGAGATAGCAACTATTTTTTGTCCTTGTCTATACACAACTCTGGCGGGGTATTTTAATAATATTTTACAGAAGGAACAGATGGCTTTTTCATGCTCTCTAACTTTTTCAGGGACGATTTCTTCTGTGAATTCTTCTATTTTAAGGTTTTTTACTTCCACAAGTAGTTTTATGTATTCAGAATAGGTGAGACCCCATGCAGTAACTTCAGAGTATTGTATAAGTGCTGTCGCGTAATGTTTAATTGCGGTTATAAGGTCTTTGGTTAGAAGTTTACTTTCTTTGCATCTGACATATAGTTTGAGCAACTTTTCTATGGCGTATTTTAACTGTTTCTTGGTTTTAGGCACTTTCCAGTTAGCAACCACTTTACCTTTGTAATTAGTTATTTTTATTCTGATTTTTTCTTCAATGGATTTAGACATAATTCCCTCCTTTGTATAATTTTGTGATGATTCATAGGAGGTAGACTGAAAAATAGATAAAAAAAGCCCAGGGGTTACCCCCTGGGCTTTTGAGGCCTTACTCTCCCCTTAAGTGGGGAGGTAAAGCCTCCCTAAGGGACTTTTTCACAAACTCCCTGGTCTCTTCTGAGACCGGGAGCTTGCCGGACCATTCATTGATTCTCTGAATGGTCCCTGTCCCTTTTAAACATTTCTCTCGGGCGTCAAGATACGCCCTGAGAATCTTCTTTCTTGCAAGCTCCTTGTATGCAAGGAGCTTGCTTTTCCTTTCTTTAAGGATCTCCCATATTAACGAGAGATCCTCTTTATTAAACATTTTCTTTCCATGCCCGTATAGGAACACGGAAAGCTTCTTAATTTCAGGGAGACTTTTTGTCTCCCTGATCTTTTTAATAAACTCCATGGACTTTTTGTCCATGGAGTTTTTTT
>JANXDN010000077.1 GCA_025058005.1 Candidatus Aenigmatarchaeota archaeon | reverse complement strand
CGTCACTCAGAATATCATTTGCTGACAAACGCTTTAGTTTTGTTTTGTTAATTCTGACTGGCAACCAATCAACTATCTGGGGGTATTTTTTGTCGGTCCAGTTATAACCATTCAAAATTTGAAAGAATTTTCTTAATGTTAGTAATATTAAGAATTTCGTCCATTCACTATAACTTTGGTTGTTCGTCCATATAGCAACTTGGTTCACGTCGTCCTTTGTCCAATTAATGAAAGGTTTTGGATTTACTTTTTTTATGACTTTAAGATTTCGCAAATATAATGTGATACGTGACCAGCTTAAGCCATTAGCTAGCATCGTGTCATAAAACCTTTTGATATGAACATAATCTATCGGATACTGACTTTGAAAATATTTGATATATTTTTCAGATTGCTTCCTACTTATTTCTTCTATTGTTGGCATATGTATCAGTTTCTTAATCTAATATTAATTTTTGTTGTTTAGGACATAGAATGTAGTAAGGGTAGCCTCAGGCGGGACTCGAACCCGCGACCACCTGCTTACCATGCAGGTACTCTAACCAACTGAGCTACTGAGGCTTAATAAAAAAATTAAAAAAATAGTATTAAAAAATAACCTTTAACTTTCGAGTCTATAAATTTCTCCAACTTTTATATCCGTTGGATAACCCCATCTTTCTAGCCATCCACTAGAATATGGGTTATTAAAGTCCCAAACTATTTCTCCCGAATTACTTATTCTCCCAAGATAGAATGTATCGTCGTCTAACCTGTAGATTACGATTGTCATATTTTCACCTCCTTCTTTTTTAAGGAGGAGAGAAAAAGACCCTTCATTATTTTGATAAAATTAATTCTTAAACATTTCTTTGATAGAAAGTAGATTTTGCTGAGGGAGGGATTCGAACCCTCGACTTCCGCGGTTCACCTTTTAATCATCTTAACTCATAGCTCATAAAGACAAAGCTTATGAGCGCGGCGATCTAACCGCTGATCTACCTCAGCACTTAATAGCAAAATATAATTTCAACCTATAAAAATGTTTATTGCCTTTTTCGGCTCAAAACTCTAAAAGCAATAATTTTCATTGATTTTCGAATAGTTTCAAGATTTCTTCTGCATTTTTTTCAGCATGCTCGAAATCTCTCTTTTCTTTTTCATATCTTTTAATTATTTTCACTGTAGTAGCTGTGAAAGCTGCTGAAACAAAAGCAAAATGTCTTTGTATTTCTTGCTCCCATTCTATCCCCTCTATAGTAAAAGCAGCGCTTCTTTCCCTCCCAAGTTCTTTCAAATCCTTCTCCCTTCTCTTGAGGATTATTTTAGGGTCATACTCTAAAACAACGATCACATCAGGGTTTATTTCTTTCATTGCAAACTCAGGTAAACCTGGATAATAACCTTCCATTTTTGTTAAAAAAAGGTGCGTGTCGATAATAACATTTTTATGTTTTTTAACTTCTTTAGCCAAATTTTTGAAAATTTCTTTTTGTATTTTTACATACTTTTCTCTTGGTATTCCTAAATCGCCCTGATCTCTTGACAAACCATATTTTTGAAACACTTGTGCAAAAAAATCTCCTGCATTTAGTATCTTTATGTCAGGTCTTTTTTGTGTAACAAACTTTAAAACAGTTGTTTTACCAGAACCTTTTAAACCCGCAACAATTACTATCATAATTGATCAAAATAAATAATCGAATTTTGAGTTTAAAAAATTGTATCAGGATATATTCATAATTTTTATCGTCTTCTTTTACCGTTTGGTCTTAAATGAGATGTTTCGTCATAAGGCGTTTGGGTAAAAATTTCTTTGAAATGTAGTTGTTGTGGTTGTGCTTGCGGTTCTCTACGTAACTCAATTTTACCTTTTGGTTGACAGTTCCCTCCCATCGCCATAATGTAATTTACCCCTAAACCCACCTTTGTCCTGTCAACACCACCTACTATTAACACAGCTCCTAGAGTTGGATTTCTTGGCATGCGAAAAACATAACCAGCAAGTTCTTATTTTTCGTTTAACAATTCAAAGAATGATAAGTATTTTTTTGCTCTATTTAAATCAAAACCTAGTTTTGATAAATAGTCCAATGCTTCAAAAGGTATATAAACTTCACCTTCTTTTAATTGATAATACTTGGCAACGATAGTTCCTCTATACATGAAATAATTTCATAGTAGATAAATACAAATTATTTTTCATACAAAGGCATTTTCTGCTCCCATATATGCTATTAACATTCCTAAGATGGCATTCGCTTCTGTTTTTGTTATTTTTCTATCTCTCCCGCCTCCAATAACTGTATTGCTCTTTAAAACAAACCACGGGTTTAAAATTTTTGTGGGCCGAGGTAAAATTTCTGGTACTCTCCCTTGTTTTTGTAACAAAAAATAAAGAGCTACTCCATGTCGACACATACTTCTTTCACCGCCTTTGTATCTCGCCTCTTCTCTTCTTAACCAATATCTGCTCCAATTACAGGTACAGTCAGAATAAAGTTGAATAAGTATTGACAAATCAGAAGATACATTTCTCAATGTGACGGTATGTATTTTTTCTTGTGACACAGAAGGCACTTGAGCTGTAACATCTAATTTTATTGATGTAGAAGTTATCATTTTTCCAGCTAAATCTGCCAATTTCCAACCTTCAATTAAATACAAAAATGGGTATAATATTTCGACGTGTGTTCTTGGGTCTATAACACCAAAACCTCTA
>JANXDN010000076.1 GCA_025058005.1 Candidatus Aenigmatarchaeota archaeon | reverse complement strand
GAAACGAAAAAACTAATAGAAAATGTTCAAAAAAAGCTTTTCTCTGTTGGCTCTATTATTGCTGGTTATAAAAACACAATAACAAGAGATGATGTTGATTTTGTCGAAAAAGAGATAAAGAAAATTGAAAAAAAATTAACCCCAATTAATGATTTCGTCATGCCATCTGGGGAGCTATCATCGCTTTTACACATATGTCGAGTAAAGTGTAGAGAAGTTGAGAGAAGTGTGGTGAGCTTGCATAAAAAGTCCAAGTTGCCTGCAGAGTTAATAGCTTTTATAAATAGATTATCTGACTTGTTTTTTGTGTTATCTAGGTTTTATGAAAACAAGTAGGGTTAATATTTTAATCTGTTAAATCGATAAAATATTTTTGATAGCAAATGATAACGGTTGATAAAGACATTTGCATAGGTTGTGGTGCTTGCATAGCAGTATGTCCACAGGTTTTTGAAATGGGCAAAGACGGTAAATCTCAAGTGAGAGAGCAAAAAAACATAAAGTGTGTGGATGAAGCCATAAAAGCATGCCCAGTAGGCGCGATAACAAAGTGAGATTTCATGGATGTAGAGAGAAGGATAGATTTAATAAAAAAACCGCCCACAGAAGAAATAATAAGTGAGCAAGATTTGAGAGAGTTACTAGAAACAAAAGATAGGCCAACAGCTTATGACGGCTTTGAAACATCTGGGTTATTGCATCTAGGTTCAGGTTTGTTGAGAGCGATAAAAATTCAGGATATACTCGATGCAAAATGCCATTTTATTCTTCTGATAGCAGATTGGTTTGCATATATTAATAATAAAATGGGTGGAGATTTGGAGCTAATTAAAAAAACAGGGGAGTATTATATAGAAGGTTGGAAAGCTTGTGGAGTGGATATACACAAAGTAAAAGTTGTGTGGACTAGCGATGTCGCTAAAGATTCTGAGTATTGGAAAGGAGTTATAGATATCGCTAAAAATACCACGGTTAAGAGAACTATAAGAGCAAGCCCTATAATGGGGAGAAAGGAAGCTGAAATAAAATATACTGCCCAGCTTTTATATCCTATGATGCAGGCTTGGGACCCATTCTATCTTGATGCTGATATATTGCAGTTAGGAATGGATCAAAGACACGCAACCATTCTCTCGAGAGAATTAGCAGAAAAATTGGGTTTTTCCAAAAGGGTTTGTGTTCATCATCATTTATTAGCAGGTTTGCTTCAAGGAAAAGGAAGGATGGGCAAGGAAGATATAGATGTGCAAATAGAAAACAAGATGAGTAAATCGAAACCAGATACTGCTATATTTATTCATGATACAAGAGAAGAAATAAAAAGAAAAATAATGAATGCATATTGTCCTGAAAAAATAATCGAAGGAAATCCTATAATAGAGATATGGAAATATATAATTCTTAGAAAGTTCGATGTGAGAACGATAAAGAGAGAAAAAAAATTTGGTGGAGACTTGCAGATAGAAAATTATGAGCAATTGGAAAATTATTTCAAGAAAGGCCAACTTCATCCTTTGGATTTGAAAAATGAAACCATTGAAGCTTTGGACGAACTACTAAATCCTATAAGAAAGCATTTTGAAAAAGGAAAAGCAAGAGAGCTATATGAAATGGTTAAAAATGCAAAAATAACAAGATAAACTAATTAGGATAATCTTGTAGCCAGTTTTTTATTGCTTTTTTTATATCCACAACCTCCTTTGTCCCATCGGGTAAAGGTCTTTTAATGGTGATGGGTATTTTCATTTGCTTGAATTCTTCTTGGGCTATTTCCATAGGGTCGGAAGCGTTTGTCTTTATCAAAATTGGGGCTCCGAGAAATATTTGCAAAGCTCTTGCACCAATTATTCTAGCTACCTCAAATCTAGTTAACCTATCTTTTGGCCACATTACCAAGCACCTTAAGGTTTAAATTTTGAGATGTTTTTCAATAAATCCACATGACCTAAAAATAAAGCCCTACAGCAATATCTTTCCAAACCCAAATCATTCAACACTTTTTCTTTACTCTCCCCTTCTTTTACCCTTTTTTGATATTCTTCCCACAAATGACCTACTACCTTTCCACAAGAAAAGCATCTCACAGGTATGATCATTAAATCTCCTTGTTTCAGTATTTTAAGTTTTGCAAATATAAATTGTTGCTGTCAAAGTTTTTAAAGATTATCTTGTTTGAAGGTTAAAGGTGATATTGTTTTAAATTGCATTACAAGTTAGAAAACTATTATTTGATGTCAGAACTATAGGTGGGAAAGTCAAATATTGTTTAATTGAGGTTGTGTGGCAAAGTTTTTAGTGGCATGCGGTTTTTATCGAAATTTAAATAGTTCAAATCGTTTTTTTAATCTTTTTTAAAAGGATAAATGGAACTAACAATTAGTTTAAAGTGGTTAGAAATTTTAATCTATTTTAGATTTCGAAAAATTTATACATTTTTATAGCTGAGTAAAAAATGGTCAAAACAAGTGCCCTTCTGTTTAAAACTCTTAATTATTGTTTTTCAGGTTTTTATTATTTGTTTTAACCTTATAGTTTTTATTTTAATTGTTTCACTAACTCTATGGCCATTGAAGCCAAATCATCAACCTTTATACGTGGATCTTCATTTCCTTCCTTCCATCGTGCTCTAATCTCTATATATGGACCACTTCGATAATCCATCAACATCAAATCTACTTCCCCACCCTGTATTTCAATTTTTTGTTCTTTTAATTTATTTAGAATTAATTTTCCTTGTTCTATCGTATCTAAAGGAACTCTTCTTCC
>JANXDN010000075.1 GCA_025058005.1 Candidatus Aenigmatarchaeota archaeon | reverse complement strand
AAGAAAACATGGTGTTCTTATACTCTTACCATTTATCTTCAGTTGAAATCAGACCAAGATGGGATTGAAAGCAGCGATATGCCAGGTTCACGTCTTTGATTTTTTTATGTTGAAATCAGACCAAGATGGGATTGAAAGCATTAACAATCGGGACAACCCATTATTTCGACATCACAAAACGGGCTACTGAAAAATATGTTCTGGTAGTTGATAAGTTTCCAATTCAGCCTTAATTTTTAACCGTTTCTATATTTTGTTTTATTTTTTGATTTTTCGGGCATTGAAAAGTGAAAAGCCTTAAGGATTTTTATCGGATTGCTTATAATTTTCTATTTTTCTATAATACTTATTTTCTTTCATTCTCATCTCTAAAAAATCTTTAACGTTTCCATTCTCCAAACTTTTCATAAACTCCTCATATTCTTTCACGTAAACAAAAGCATTATGAATTGCTCGATTATAGAATGTGTTTGCTATAGCATTATCTAAAAGTCTTTTTCTTTCCTCAATACTTTTATTTTTGCAAACTGGACATGTGCAATTTTTGAGTAGAGAAAACTCTTTGAGTTCTTTTCTCTTTCCATTTTTTGCAGTGATAAATCTGTCCCCAATTGCTGGCAATTGAATGGCACCATATGATGCTTTCAATCTCCAGCTCATTGAATCAATCGAATCAACGCCTAAGGAAAACATCAAATGCATTGTTGTTGAGCTACCTACACCAAAAACATGTAGAAAAGACTCTGGAAACTCATTTCGCACAGTTGATATTGCTCTAATTAAAAACTTAAATGGCTCTGTCTTACTGATCTCCATGAATTTTTTCATGTTCACAGTCTTTACTAACGGGACAAGGCTACCAATTCCAACTATTTTTGGATCAGTAATCTCTTTAACTTCTCTACAAGCATTTTTTAGCTCTTCTGTAGTATAGCCATGAACCACTGGCATTAAAACAACTCCATCAGAGTTTGCAAACATTATTTTAGTGTTTTCAATTGTTTTTTTCCATCTTTCAAATCTATCACTTGGATTTTGTGGATTAAAAGGATAGTCTAAAACTACGCCAATGTCTGGCTTAGTTTCTCTGTAAATTTTCAAAACTTTATCAGCGGAAACGTCTATATTCTTTTTCATTAGCTGGAAACCGCCTGAATCCATCATTATTGCATCCGCTTTAAAATAATCATGTATTTTTCCAATATTAACATGCTTATCTAAAATCTTATAACCATTTACAAGTATTGTTTTTAAATGCATATAATCCAAAATATTTGGTTTACTAAACGGCTCTATTCCAATCCAAAAACATGGTGTTCTTATACTCTTACCATTTATCTTCAGTATACCAAATCTTACACAATCATACTCCTCTTTTATCTCGAAATGCATCATAACTCATATTTAAGAAGATTCAGCAAATCTGGCAACCTGTATACTGTATATGGAATCACGATTGGTTCAAATAAATTCTCACACGCAGCTAAAATTATTTTCTTATGGTGATTTGGCGCATATACCACAAATCGCTCATGCATCTTAATTGCTTTTTTGAAGAATGCTCTAAGACGCTCAATCAATATGTTTCTACCAAGCTCACCAAGATTGCTTGGATGAAAATCATAGCTCGTTGCGGGATAAATGTTCTCAAGCTCTCGTGGAACTACAACCATTGGCTCCCCTATTATATATTGTTGAACATAATCATCTAAACCATGTTTTCGAAGTAATCCTATCACCTTCTTATGCATAAATGATTTTGAATATGGCTTATGCATTGAACAACCGAGTAACAGTGCTATCTTTTTATTACTATACCAGTTGTCTATGATATTGTTGTAAAATGATACCACATCTGGATGAAAAAATAATTCGTCAGCCCCACACAATCTCATATCAATACACCATTTCCTTCATTTCGTCTGACCACCACTCAAATTCGACCATCCGCTGATAATCCCTTTTATAAACATCGCTATCAATTACTTCATTCACTTTCTTTTCCTCACTCATCTCGCTCATCTTTATTTTATTCAACCATCTTAATTCTTCAATATTTTCACATAACTGTATTGCTGTTCTGTAAACGCCCTCGAACACACCGCCTATTACTGTCCGCCACCACGCCCTATTCAAATTTCTCATATACCATTCTGCGTGTCTTTCTCTATCAATATAATTATTGAAATCAACCTCAAATCTCTTTTTAAAAAATGGTGTAAACATAACATGAGTTATAGGTGTAAATTTGAACAAAACACTCGTCTTAAAATCAAGCTCTGGCAACTCTTCGAAAAAGTTAAACCAGTCTTCCGCTGACTCGACACCTGTTATACAAAACAACCTCAAATTATGCTTCGCATTCATTGCTCTATGAAACAATTCCATAAACTCTTCGTCTGTAAAAAATTTGCCCGGTATATACTTTCGCCTAACGTTCTCATTAATAAATTCAATTCCAATTCTCACTGTCGCCCCTCTCCGTATCAACCCCCAATTTTGCAAATACCTTCTGACTGTTATACTCAAAAAACTTACTCGCTCCGTTATATCCCCATCAAACTCGTTTTGCACTAAATGCAATAATTTTTTATTCTTTTCGCAATAAATTTTTGCTCTTTCAAAATTCTCTTCCGTATTCCGCTCATGCTTATCTGTCCACGATGTCGAACAATACCGACATAACCTATTACAACCCTTTTCCGCCCACAACAATAACTTATCACCCATCAAAACATACGGCACTAAATCCCACTCTACTTTATCACTCCACACAACTTTATTCTTTC
>JANXDN010000074.1 GCA_025058005.1 Candidatus Aenigmatarchaeota archaeon | reverse complement strand
GTTATCTCATGGGAGAAAAAGAAAAAAAGTAGCCATAGGATTGCATGATTTGGATAAGATAAAGTTTCCCATAAGCTATACGACTGTAGATGAGAATTTTAGCTTTATCCCCCTTGAGCAGAAAAGAAAAATGAGCATAAAAGAAATATTGAACGAATTGCCGAAAGGCAAAGAATATGGTTGGATTTTAGAAGGGGATAAATATCCGATAATAATTGATAGTGTTGGTAATGTGCTTTCTTTTCCTCCTATAATAAATTCTGAATATACGAAGCTTGAGGTTAATACTAAAAATGTGTTTGTTGACATCACAGCATTAGATGAGAAAGCAGCAAACGAAGTGTTGAATATAATAGCAACTACCTTTGCAGATAGGGGAGGGAAGATATTCAAAGTAAAGGTAAAATATCCAGATAAAATAATTTACACACCAAATCTGACAACAAACACCATGCAGGTAAATGTAAGCTATATTAACAAAATTTTGGGTCTCAATTTAAGTGTAGAAGAAGTGATAAGGCTTTTAGAAAGGATGGGCTATAAAGCTGTAGAAGCAAAGAAAGGTAGTTTGCAAGTGGATGTTCCATGCTATAGAACTGATATAATGCATGAGTTTGACATAGTTGAAGATGTTGCTATAGCTTATGGTTATGATAATTTTGAGGCAGAGATGCCTAATATTGCAACTATAGGCGAAGAGGATATGTTGGAAGCTTTTGCCAACAAGATAAGAAACCTGCTAGTTGGATATAATTTGCAAGAAGTTTTAACTTTTATTTTAACCAACAAGAAAAATTTGTTTGTGAATATGAACTTGCAAGAAGAAGATGTGGCTGAAATTGCGAACTCAAAAACATCTGAATATTGCGTGGTGAGGAGCTGGCTATTACCAAGCTTGATGGAAGTTTTGAGTAGAAATAAACATAACGATTATCCGCAGAATATTTTTGAAGTTGGTGATGTTGTTGTTTTAAGCGGTAATGATATTGGCGCAGAGACGGTGAAAAAATTGACTATAGCTTTATGTCATTCAAAAGCAAGCTTCTCTGAGATAAAATCGGTTGTTGAAAGTTTTTTAAAGCAAATGGGGTTGAGTGAATTTTCGCTTGAAGAGGATGAGCATAATAGCTTTATTAGTGGTAGATGTGCTAAGGTTGTTTTGGGTAAAAGAGAAATAGGTGTTTTAGGTGAAATACATCCAATAGTGTTGCAGAATTGGGGTTTAGAAATGCCTGTGGCTGCTTGTGAATTAAATATAAACTTGGTCTTTGAAGAAATTTTTAAATATTCATAAAAATTTTTTTATGTATTTTTATCATATTTATGGTTTAAAGCGTTTCATATATGGATTTAATTACATCAATATCTGCTTCTTGACCGTTTTGGGATAAAGTGGGATGATTCTGCATTTCAGATGACCTTTCTGGGTGGGTGGGTTTGAAAGAGGTTAAAAGAGTCCATCTTAAGGCTGTAGCCAGATATATTGGAGTATATGGGCAAAATTTTGAGGAAGGTGCTACTGTTTGTTATTCTCACGAAGAGGATCAATACTATGCTCTATGCTATGGAGAATATCATAGATTGTGTCGGTCTGTAGCTAAAGAATTATTAGGTATAACACGTAGAAGATTCCCCAGTAGAAGAACAAAATAAACTTTAACTTTTGAAAATCTTAAATAGCCGTGAAAATAGGTTTTGTTTTATTATCGGCGGTTCATAATTTCTTTTCGTCAAATAAGCAGCCAACCTTTTTATTTCAATAGCAGCTGGTGTAGTGGGATATAGTTCAAAAAGAAGTTTTTTCTGCTGCACACATCTCTCAACATTTGGATCTTCTGGGATTTGTGAAATAACGGGATACCCCATAATCTCTTCTATTTCACTTTTATTCAATTCATACTCGCTTCCTTTTACTCTATTAACCACAACACCTATTGGTTTTACATGTGTTTGTTGAGCTATCTTCAATATCTTCATTGCATCTATTACAGATGGGAGCGTTGGGTTTGTTATCACTAAAACTTCGTCTGCTGCCGATAATGCTGATAATGCCTCTCTCCCTAATCCAGCTGCGCTATCAAGAAGGATGTAGTTTGCTTTTCCCAATAAACTGAAAGTAATTTCTGGTAATTTTGCAACATCAACAGAAGCCAAATCTGAAAGCTTTAAGCTTGCTGGTATTACTTTAAAGCCGTAGGGATGTGTGTATATGACTTGACGAAGCGAATACTCGCCTCTTAACACATTATGTAATGTTTTCGAAACTAAATATATGCCTGTATGCAAACCCAAATTAGGTGTGGATAAGTTGGCGTCTATTGCTATTGTTTCCTCGCCGAAATCTGCCAAAGCCGCTGCAAGATTAGAAACTATGGTTGTTTTACCTACACCACCTTTAGCTGAAGAACAGCATATCAACCTTGTCATCTAATTCTTTATTTTAATATTGGTCAAATAAAAAGATTTTTCAACATTTCGCAATTAGTTTTAAATAAAAACCTTCAAAAAAATTAATTCTATATGGAAAAGCCTAAACATATAGCGGTTATCATTGATGGCAACAGAAGATGGGCGAGAAAAAGAGGTTTAAAAGATTGGAAAGGTCATGAAAAAGGTGCTCAAAGGCTTGAAGAGTTTCTCAATTGGTGTTTGGAGGAAGATATAAAAGAAGTTTCTGCTTATGTGCTTTCTACAGAAAATCTTAAAAGGAGTAAGGAAGAATTAGACCATCTATTCGAACTTTTCAAGAAATTTTTCGAAAAATTCAAAAAAAAGGAAAATATGGTCCATGAACACAAAGTAAGAGTTAGGTTTGCTGG
>JANXDN010000073.1 GCA_025058005.1 Candidatus Aenigmatarchaeota archaeon | reverse complement strand
AACAATAAACTATTTATTGAAGGCTTTGGTTTAAAGAGATACAACTGTTCAGTAGATTTTACTTGGGCAAAAAAAGTTGGTTTAGATATAGACGTATCAAAAGTGGTTGTAGTGCATGACAATTTGTTTTCATACTTAGTGAAGTATACTACTGAAGTTAATGCAAGGATAAAGATAAATCAGGAGACAGGGGTTGTTGAGAAAGGTGCTTTATGGTATGAAGAATTAGTCCCTGCAGAGACTATTTTTTATGGATTTATAATCGAAAGAAAGACACATTGCGTGAAACAGTTTAAAACCACCTTTTTAGATGTTTGGGGTAAATACTATCAGTTTGGTGGAGACGAAACCCTTGGCAGAGGAATTGCAATGGTGAACTTTTTCCCAAGGGAGGGTTAATATGATGGATTTCTATGGTGAAGAAAGAGCAAAGTATGCCTTTGAAGTGGTTTCAAATATTAAAGAAAGCAAAGATGTTAATTTTGCTTTAGAGTTTGCCCGAGTTATATCCAGAATGGCATCGTATATTCTTACAAATGGCTTAAATAACACTTTGGTTTTTCTATATTCAAAGAAAAAGCATCCACATACTACTGTGTTATTAACAATTGCTTATTGGATTGTAAAAGAGATGAACCTTTTAAGCAATGAAAAACTTGAAAAGCTAAACCTTAGTTCTATTCTTAATGGATCTGTTTCTCCTGATGTTGTTATCGATGTTGTAAAGAGTTTTACAACTGAGATTGATGTACAGACATATATGATCGTTTCGGAAGAAGTCCTTAAATTAGTTGTCTGGCTAAAGAGACTCTGTGATGGTATATTTGAGGATTATGACTTACAGGTGTCAAACAATAGTTTTTAGTTTTCACCAATGAAGGAGGTATATCGGAATGAGCAATTTACTTCTTTTGCTTAGTGGTAAAAGTGATCAAGCGGAAATTAGCAAGTTAGTTACACCAAAACTTAAGCAAGCAGATATTAAAAAGAAGGTTATAAATTCTTTGAAGGAATTTCAAAGCGATCAACAGAATATAAGCAAAATAAATAACCTTTTAGTCCAGCTAAACCAAAAGTTTGAAGATATTCTTGATGACTATAGCAAGACGCAACAAGTGCCGGTTTTAAAACTTACATTAACACTTTCGTCAAAACTTGTTGTAGGGTTGGGGATCTCTTCTGTTTTAGAGGTTTTTTTAAGGCTACATAGTGTTTATGGTTTTCCTATAATTCCTTCTTCTGCTTTGAAAGGAGTTCTCAGGGCATATAAATTTTGGGAACTATCTGAATGGAATCTTGAATTGTTAAAAGTGTTTGAATTTTTACTCTACTCAGTCTATGAAAAGTGTGAAAATCCTGGAAAAGAACTTTTAAGCAAGGTAAAATCTACAAACGAGGACATTATTTCTAAGAACATAGATTTTATCAATGAAAAAATTGAAGAATTCTTGAAAGTTTTATCGATTTTCGGGAGCCAAAAGCATAAAGGTTCTTTAGTTGTGTTGGATGCTATCCCTGACAAGTTTTGCAAACTTCAGATGGATATTTTAAATTGTCACTATCCTGAGTATTATCAGAACAATACTCCTCCTGGGGATTGGCAGAACCCCGTTCCTGTGAGTTTTTTTGTGATTCCTAAGGGGACCAGGTTTAACTTCTATTTTATTAATGCTTATCCAGGATTAAGAGAAGATGTTATTAATGCTTTAAGCATCTTGGGTATAGGGGCAAAGACAGCTTTAAACTATGGAACTCTTGTGGTTTAGGAAAAAGTTTTATCTTGATTTAAGAAGTGAAAACCCGCTGTTATCCTAATTTAACTAGTTTCTGGAAGAATAGCTTCAAGAACTATTAAATCCGTATCCTTCAGGTCAACCCTTGGCTAGACTAGGACTTAAGGTAATACTTCAGCAGTTAACTAAAAGTAGAAAAATCGAAAAAAGGAGGTTAGGTTATGAGATTAGGAGTTTTGTTTGTAAGAAAGCTTCTATTTGGAGAGAACATTGCAGATGGACCAAAGATATCCGCATGGCGAAAGGAGATCGCAGAAAAGATAGTTGAAAAAGAGAAGAAGGGAGAAATTCCCGAGCCTGAAAAGTTCATGGTAGATATGATCCGGTGGGCTTTAGTGGAAAATGAAAACACCGGGTCTTACCAAAGAATCCAATGCCCCATCCAATTGAAGGGTTCTGGTCGGTGGTGTGCCCGAGATCATGGAGGACGATACAGGTTATTAAGAGATGTTATTTATGAGACAGTGGAACAAATATATGGACAAAAAAGAGCCTCCGAGATGGCAGTTGAATTCCTTCTAGGAGAGACTCCAAAAGAATTTAAGTCCTTTCAGGAAGACTGGGGTCTATGTACCGCTTATATCTTAATAAGGCGGTACGCCGAAAAGTCATAAGCCCCCACTATGGGGGCTTTTTTATGTAAGTAGTAGAAAAGATATATTAAAAAGTCTTTTTCGGAAGGTTGTCAGATAAGGCTCTTTCTTGCAAAATGCCAGTAAATTAACTGACTATTTTGCAGGATTCTTATACAAATACAAATTAAAAACTTTTAAACTTTTGTTTTCGATAAATCAGCTTACTCTTTGTGAATAATGTATAATAAATAAAACTGTTTGAATTTGAACTTATGTCAAAGAAACCTCATCTTCATACAGGTGCAAGCGCGGGCTCAAAAAATATAGAGAGAACACTTCAGAAAATCAAACAGAGATAAATAATGATAACAAAAATTAAAAACTTCAGGAGGTAAAAACAATGCAAATTATAACCTGTTTGAATATTGAAGAAGCAAAAAAAAGCATTACAAAAGCAATTGAAAGACCAGAGACAACCATTATTAAAATCAACGGTAAAAATGTGGCCACTATTAACAACTGTCCAAACGAGATATATGACATATTTCATCTTCCTATTTTTCCTAAAGAAA
>JANXDN010000072.1 GCA_025058005.1 Candidatus Aenigmatarchaeota archaeon | reverse complement strand
TAAAAATAATACAATGATGATATAGCTTGTAACCATCCTGAACACAAGAGTTGTCTATTTTTGCTGTTATTTTGCTAACATATTTCAATTTTTCAATTTTTTTGTCAGACATGAATTCGCAGGAAGAGATTTCTTTTTCAACTCCTTTAGCAACATTCCCTTTACCGCCAGCTAATTTTATACCAATATCGACTTTTTCCAAAGCCAATTTTAAAGCACCGCAAGCCGTTGTTGTTGCACCTGAAGAGTGCCAGTCAAAACCAATAGCACATGCAAATGATTGGAACCAAAAAGGGTTGGACATTCGTTTAATAAATTCTTTTTTGCCATATTCAAGTACAATTATTTCTGAAATTGCTTGAGAAATCCTTACCATTTTTTCAAAGAGCCAACGAGGTGTGTGACCATAATGTAAAGGTAAATCAACTATGCCAGTCTTTTGCATAAATAATATTTTAATGTTAAAAAAATAAAAAAAGCCGGAGCTATGACTCGGCAAAAAATGTCATAACACTAGAAGTTGTATTTCCTGCTGGTACCCCCCTTGGCACAAATATAGTTACATTTATTGTATGAATATCGTTTGGTTTGAAGGTTTCTTGCGATAAATATTTTCGGTTGTTGCAATTTGGCAAACTACTGTTATAATCCCATTGCGCAACCATTATCTTCTGACAGTTTTTATGTATATACACACAATAACCATACAAAGGTCCAGTTGAAAATGTCCATGCACTCCACTCTGTTGTGTTACCTTCAAAAGTAGCTGCTACGGTGTTAACAGTCATGTCTCTATTTGGAAAAGCAATTGACTCTGGAACTGTTTTTATTCTAAACTGCATTTGACTGCCGTTTAGGCATTCTCCAGCTGTTGCACTATCATTAAAATTCCACAAGTAAATGCTTGTAAAGTTTCTGAAATAACCCCAGGACACTGCATCTGAAGGATTGGGTATCATGTATGTAGGCATTTCTGTTTCGTTCCATTCAAGTCTGTTGACGAATCTGAAAGTATTTTCTGTCTTGTTTTTTAGCACAATAAAAGAGCCTGCCGAATAAAGTAGCGAATTACCTTTTCCTAAAGGATTTGTGGTTTCTTTGCTAAAAGAGTCTACATTTACCCATAGTTTTGTAAAGTTGACTGAACCTGTGTTTTTTATGTCAAGAGTTTGAAAACTTGCTTGGTATGCAGGAACAACATTTATCCACTCTAATGTTTCAGGAATTACTGTTATTTCTGAAAGTTCGCTTATGTTTACTGAAACTGTTACTGTATCGTTTGTTATTGCTGCTATTATTTGTGTTTAAGGGTCAACACTGCAATTGCAAATAGTGCAATGAAAAGCAGTGTAATAGCTAGTCTAGTTTTTATTAAAATCCAAGTCACCCCCTTTAATAAAAATAATTATTTTTCATTTTATTTAAAAAATTTGTATTTTTTTTGAGAAAATTTTGAAATTTCAATATTTAATTGAAATAACTACATTAAATTTTTTCCAAGTTCTTCTTTAAAAATGCTTATCACATTGTTCTTTATTTCTTTTGGTATTGTTACAGGATTGAAAACTCCGAAAAATTCTTTGAATAGCTCATCCTCTCTTTGTTTTGCTTCTTTTAAATAATTTTTCTTAAATATTTCTATAGCTCTTCCTTTTTGACCATTTCTATAAGCTAAATAAAATGCAAAAAGTTGTTCATCTCTTCCCAAGCCAGAGTAATCATAAACTAAGGAGTTGTTCGTTTTTCCGTTAAACAAGCTGAAATTGTTCAAAAATTCTTTTTTAAACAAATCTTTTTCAAATCCAACAGTTTTTGGGTCAACTCCTATCGCTTTAAAAAACAAAAAAATTCTTGCACATTTTGTGCAAGCATGACACCACCTTCCGTTGTAATTTATATTATCTGGGAAACAAGAAAATTGATATTTTGCTATATCTGGATATCTTTTGTGTAATATTTTCATTATTGCTATTTCGTTTAATGGCTCGACTATAGAAAATGTTGAAATTTTTCCTTTCGAAATAATTTTAAGTATGTTGTTAGCCATTAGCATCCATTTGATACTTTGATCAAACACTGGGTATGCCTTGTAACCATCGTTATTGAAGAAATAACTATTACAACTTTTTTCATTTCCAAAAAGTATAAATCTACAGCCAGTTTCAACATTTATTGGTAACGAGGCTAAAGTATATTCAGTTAGTTGATTTGAGTAGCCCCAATTGAAATTTTGTTTTGCGCCAATAAATTCCGCTATATTTAAATATTCTACAGAGTTTTTTACCATAAAAAATCTTTGTTTGAAATTTTTTGAAAAATTTTTAGCCAAAATTTTTTTTAGTCTAGTTTCAGTTTCCCCTTCGTTGACATAAAAATATACTAACTCTGTCTTTAAACCTATTTCTTTACAAACACCAAATGTTAGTAAACTTTCTTTACCAAAAGTAAAGTTTATTAAAACATCGCCAAAAAAATCATAATTAAAATTTGGCAATCTAGCATCTATATCATTAAAATAGTATTCTATATTGTAGAATTGTCGTAAAATTTCGTTTGTATTTTTTCCTTCTATACTGCAAAAATTTGGTATATCACCCATTACAATATCTCTAAAAAAACTTTTTAACAAAGGTTCATTAGTGTTATAGCTTATGCTTTCTTCATCAAAAAACAGAGGAAGATGGAGGGTTGTTAGAAATGAAATATTATCCAACAAAAACAGTTTATTTTCATCACTAAGTTTTTTCCAAATATTTTTTGGATATTTTATGTCATAGTTTTTTTTATTGAACCTTATATTCAATCCATTTTTCAAAATTTTAGATTTTATTTTAATCATAAATTATATTTGATTTTAGTTAAATTTAAAAATTTTTTCAAAATTTTATTTCACAAGTTTTTGTATTTTGATGTTTTTAAAGAATTTTTCAAAATTCTTGCCAA
>JANXDN010000071.1 GCA_025058005.1 Candidatus Aenigmatarchaeota archaeon | reverse complement strand
GCTCTCAGTTTGTTTAATTCCGCTATATCCCCCCATTGCCCATCGTAATTATCATAGGCAATGGTTCCGTCGTTTTTTATGACTACCGGGTATTTCCATCCCGGTAGCCAAACACCAATTCCTTTTTCAACGGAGGAGTAGAGTTTGAACTCTCCCTCCTCCATTTTTAGTCCTAGTCTTTGACAGGCGGCCTCAAGGGCCTGCCTATCATGTAATTCTATTTTAATATTCATGGTATGACTCATAGTTTATCCTCCTATCCGAATAGGATTTCACTTACGTTAAGCCTTAAACTTTAGTTTATTTTTAACTTTCTTCCGCTTTGAGTTGCTTGCCCGCTACCATTTGCTAAGCGGGCGTTATGACGGGCCCATTCGCGGGCTTTTTCAATTTTTTCACGGTTCTGATAGAAAATAGGTTTTATATTTGCAAATGCTTCTTCGACTCCGTCGTAAATCGATGCTATGACAAACTTCTCTATCTCTGCCCCAGTCCAGCCTTCCATGCGGCTGGCAAGGGAGAGGTCGAGATTAGTGTTATATTTACGATTCATGATTGCAAGAATTGACTTTCTTTCTTCTTCACTAGGTAAATCAATGAAGAAAATGTCATCAAATCTGCGTAGTAAAGCACCTTGCGATATCGATAGTAAATCGTCTATATCGTTACATGTTGCAACGATATATTTTGGTGTTTTACTTTCTTGCATCCAAGTTAGAAGGATTCCAAACATAGCAGCTGTGGTACCGCCATCAGTGCGGTTTGAACTCTGGACTCCACCGAGAGCTTTTTCTATCTCATCAAGCCACACGACGCACGGAGAGACTGCGTCGATGAGAGCAAGAGCCTGTCTCATCTTTGCTTCTGACTCGCCCACAAGACTTCCCTTCAAACTTGCAATATCAAGCCTGATGAGCGGGAAATCAAGCACGGAAGCGATTACCTTTGCGGATAATGATTTGCCTGCTCCTGGAAGACCAACGAGGAGAATTCCTTTTGGTTTTGGTAATGCTGGGTTTTCGAATCCTTTTTTTCTATTACGTATGTATTTTTTTAAGTTTTCCAATCCCCCAAGCTCACTTTCTGGTACGGGTTCGTATAACTCCATGAGTCCTGACTTTCTGATTGCCTGGAGCTTTTCTTGCTCCAGGATTTTTTTCGAAAAAGTTTTTTCTAATATTACTGATAATGCCATGGCATTTTCTGCTTCTGCAAGGGTCAGCCCCTTGGCGGCTGCGATGGCTCTTTCGTCTACAGAAATATCAAGGGCGTTATCTTGAACAATTTTATTCGCTAGTTCAAGTAATTCTGCGACAGTAGGGAGCTCAAAATCTAAGACGGTTATGTCCTTCTCCAGTTCCACAGGGATCTGCAGAACTGGAGACACCAAAACAATGTGCCTGTCCGTTGCTTTGAGGACAGGCACTAAATTCTTCAACGTCCTTAGTATTTCCACCGCATTTATAAAGCGGTGGAAATCTTTTAAAAACAGAATAACCCCTTCAGGCAACGATACAATTGCCTGTAAAGGCTTTAATGGGTCAGGCATTTGTCTCGCCTGTCCTGTAACAAGATCACGTAGACCCGCCACAATGTCCCATGAGAAGCAGGCATACCCTGCTTCTTGGGCTATATTGGTAAAACTCAATATTGCTCTTTCTTCCTCATAGGTTTGCACGTAAAGCAAGGGATACCCTGCTTTGATATAATTTATAAACATCTGACAACCATTATTCATATTCATATTTCCCTCCTTTTTTTTTTTATTTTCACCCTAAATAGACCCTTTTTTTTTAAACTATGATAGCGTTGTTTCCAAATGTATGTAGCAAAGTGGGATATAACGGGATAAGGCGGGGCATATCGAGATGGTTTGGTAGTTCTTGTTTCTGTGGATAGTCCTTTTATATTAGCAAAGTTTTAGCAATTTTGTCATTTAAAATTAAGCTTGTCATTCTGAGTTTTATGGTGAAGCACAGGTAACCAAAAAGTAACCACCCCATCTGCATCCTCAATTTGCACCCTTGTCTGAGCTGTCTTTGCATTTACTGGTACTACCTTTACCCAGCATCCTGCGTGTAAATCTGGAAGTTCAATCATAGTCGCTTTGGCCTGAACCTCTTTCATACTGTTTAAAAAGGCTTGCCTTTTGGCTATCTCTTTGGCTTGTTTTTTACTCTTTACTTTTTTATTGATTTTTTTCTACGTCTCCACTGGCTTTTACTTGAAATTGTTTGGTATCTTTAAGTGTAGCCTTTTTCATCAGATCAAGATAAATAACTTTACACGTTGTCCCATAAAAGGAACTCACTTCTAGAGTTTCTGGCTCAAAGATGACAATAGTCTTATTTGAAGTTATGTCTTTTAGCTATTTCCTCTGCAATAGCTTTAAGAATCATGTTTTCAGAGGCAATGGTTTTAATTGTTCTATATGAACTCTTAACATCTTTGGCTAAAGCTTTAATGGTAAAAATATCTCCACCATGCGATGCGTAATAGGTGTAGCTATCAATGAAAAATATTTATGCTGAACGTATTTTGTCTTCATAACTAAATTTAACCTTCAAAGTGGAACTTCTGACTGGAGGGTTATCTCTAAAAAAGCCTTCAGGATCGTGTAGGCTAATTTCTACGTCGTCACTTTCTTGCTTTTGAAGACCATCATTGTCTATATAGCGGAACTCAAGCAAAAAAGGAGTAATATAGGCGCTTATGTCCTGGTTATTTAGCTCTACATATAAGAAGGGAGTTAATACCTTTAGTCCCTCTGCCATTTTAGTCCCTCTGCCATGGTGGAGATTCTTCAAAAAAAGAGTCCTCAAACAGAAGCTCAGGAATAAGGATTTCTTTTCCTGCTTTAAATATAGTAACATCTTGAAACTGGGGATTGAAAAGAAGTAAAACAGGATACAAATAGGGAGAGCCATATACCTTGTAGCTAATGAGATCCCATCTGTCTCCGTCTTGGGTTATATACTTTT
>JANXDN010000070.1 GCA_025058005.1 Candidatus Aenigmatarchaeota archaeon | reverse complement strand
AAATGGAAAAAATAGCAGACTATATTTATGTAGTGATCAATGAGATAAAAAGTTACGAATTTTCAAGAGAGAAAGAGGCTATAAAGAAATTTAGAAGTGAAATAGAAAAAAATAATCAAATAAAAAAAGTCAAAAGAGAAGTTTTAAAGTTGTGTGAAGACTTTCCAATTTACGAGGAGTTGTGATTTATGGACATTTTCACAGAAGAAGAGAGAAAAATCCTACAACCATTTTTTACAAATTTAGATAAACCTGTTTTTGTCTTAGTTAATTTGCCAGAAGTTGTTAAAGGCGCTTTGTTTGCAAGATACAGCCGTTCACCTAAGAGCTTGAGAAGAGTTTTGTTGGAAGAATTTATATTAAATCCAGAAATGAATTTTACGCAAGTTGCTGCAATGGAAGAAAAAGTTTTATTTCAAAAATTCATTGCAACCAAAAAAGCAGAAGAATTTTATGAAAGAGTTTTAATAGGTTTTGGCGACGATTCTGTAGCAGAATTAGCAGGTGTTCATTTGGCTTGCGAAGACGTATCGCAGTTAATAGCCGCAAAAGCTTTAGAAGACAACAGAATAGGAATCTCTCCCCTAGAAAAATCAACAAGGTATGTGTTTTTTGACCAAAAAGAAAATGGAAAATACAAATATTACAGAGACCCTGATATCATGCAGTCAGACTTTGATAACTTGTATGAAGAGACTCTAAATTTTTTGTTTGATACTTATTCTGAAATGATACAGCCTATGACTGAATTTATACAAACAAAATATCCGAAAACAGATGATGTTAGCGAGAGAGCATATCAATCAGCTACAAGGGCAAAAGTGTGTGATATATTAAGGCAATTGTTGCCTGCTGCAACCCTTACAAATGTGGGCTTATTTGGTAATGGAAGAGCATTCGAATATTTGTTGAATAAAATGTATGCATCGCCTTTAGCAGAAATTAGAAACTTGGCATTTATGATTCAAGAAGAGCTTGACAAAGTTATACCCTCATTTGTTAAAAGAGCAAAAACTGAGCACGGTAAAGCAATGCAAGAGTATATAAAACAAACAGAAGAGGCAATGTGGAAATTATCTAAAATAGAGGGAAAACCAAAGCGAGTATGGATAGAGCTTGTTGATTATGATGTAGATGCGGAAGAAAAGGTTATTGCATCAATTTTATACCCATATTCATCACTCTCCCTAAACCAAATAAGGGAAAGAGTAAGAGCGATGAGTTTGCAAGAGAAAAAAAGGATTTTAGAGGAGTATGCTTCACGAAGAAAGGTGAGACAACATAAAATAGGAAGAGCGTTTGAAAATGCCTACTATACTTTCGACATACTAGCACCCTTAGGCGCCTTTAAAGATTTGCAGAGACACAGAATTTTAACGCAACAAAGACAACTTATCACAACCGATTATGGTTTTGATATGCCCAAGGAAATAGTAGAAGTAGGCTTGGAAAAAAAGTATAAAAAAGCTATGGAGGAAGCTAAAAAAGCATTTAATAAAGTAAGAGAAAAAATGCCTTTGCAGGCACAATACATAGTGCCACTGGGCTTCAAAGTAAGATGGTATGTAAAGCTTAACCTGAGAGAGTTATCTCACTTAACAGAGTTGAGAAGCTCCCCACAAGGACATGAATACTATAGGAAAATTGCCCAATATATGGCATTAAAAGTGAGAGAAATCCACCCATTATTAGCAGAACATGCCACAAAATTCGTTGATTTGAAAGATTATCACCTCGAAAGGTTGGAGGCAGAAAAAAGAATAGATGAAAAAATCAAAAAGTTGAAAAAGGATCAAGTTATGTAATTTAATTCAAGAGTTTCTGCATATTCTATAACTTCTTTCATCTCCTCGTGTGAAACCGTTCTATTTATCTCTGGATAATTTTTAGCCTTGTATTGAGGCATATATTGCGACATTATGTTAACTATTGCTTTATCTTTAAGATTTTTTGCTATCCATTTCAATATAGGTTTGCTACAACAATTTATGTGATTTGGTAAAACTAAATGTCTAATGGTTATTTCACCATTTTTCGCTGCAATCAAATGATTTCTACTACAAATTTTGAAATAGCTTTTTACTTTGGAAAGTCTTTCAGCACAATAATCGTTCCCAAATTTAAAATCTGATAAATACATATCTACAATGCCGTCTAAAATTTTCATAGTATTTTTACTCATGTAAAAATTCGAATTCCATATGATAGGGATGTTTACAGAACAATGCTTTAAGGTTTTCAAGATGAAAAGTAAATTAGGTGTGGGTTCACCGCCAACGAAATTTACATTTAAAGAAAATCTTCTTCTTTCCTCAATTAATTTAGCAAGTTTTTCTTCTGCAACATAAAAGCCTCTTTCAAACCATTGACTTATACTCCAGTTTTGACAGAACTGACAAAAAAAGTTACAACCCATAAAAAATATGGTATGTGACGGCGAAATATAATATTCTTCACCCATGTGTATAAATTCAGAAGATATTAAAGAATTATTGCCAACTTTACACACGCCTACCTCGCCTAACAATCTATTTACACCACATTTTCTTTCACATAAATTACAGGATTTCATCGTTTTTTCCGTCAACTTAATCTTTAAATCAAGAAGAGAAAATTCTGGTTTTTTTAAATCTTTTAGTGCAATTTTACCTTCATCTAAGAGTTTTCTTAAATTGTAAAACTCTTTCATTAGCTCATCATGATGTTTCCATCCAAAGTTTTCTGCCTTTACATGTTTAGCAATAATAAAATTTGCTGTGTTTTTTTGCAAAGCGACATTGGCATATCTGTTAACTATTTGGCCAAGTTTGTAATAGTCTAACAAAGCCCACTCACCTAAACACTTAGGATTAATAGTAAATATTTAAACCAAATAACGTCAATATAAAATAGAATGTCTGAGTCTATATTTTTTGGCAACATAACAGTAGAAACTATAATAATTTCTTTAATTTTGTCTATAATTACCATAGTTATAGGTAACGCAGTTTATTTGCTAAC
>JANXDN010000006.1 GCA_025058005.1 Candidatus Aenigmatarchaeota archaeon | reverse complement strand
CAACAACAAATCTTTGATTTGTTTGTAGACAATATTATCGAAAGCAATAATTGGGATGAGATTGTTGTAGGCGTTGCTGGCTCTGATCAAAATTTAAAATTACTAAATGCTTCTGGGCATCAAATATGGAATTACAGCATCTCAGCCTCTATTACTGCTGTGAGTGCTGGTAACCTTAGCTTTAATGCTGGTAAAGAAATAGTTGCAGCTTCATCCGAAAGAATTTTATACTTGCTGAATTCTTCTGGTCATTTATTGGCTTCAAAAACTATGGGTGATGATATAAAAGAGATAGAAGTCAGTAATATAAATGAAACAAACTTGTTTGACGAAATTGTAATAGCTTCTGACAAAGTGTATTTGTTAAATCACACATTAAACGAGATGTGGTCTTATTCTACTGGCTTATCTTTTAAAGGAGTTGGAGTAGGTGAGCTTGCTACATCCACAGGGAAAGAAATAGTTGCAGTTACTAGTGGAGATGTTTTTATATTAAATGCAAGCGGTAGTGTAATTGCAACAAAAAATATAGGAAATTTAAATGATGTGGATGTTGATAACGCAGATAATACAGGCTATGATGAGATAGCATTAGCAACCACCAACGGCACGGTTTATTTGCTTGACAGCAGTTTAAATGTGTTGTGGTCTTATTCGATAGGCTATAACATGATTAACAAGATTAAAATCGAAGAGGTCACCACAGAGTATGAAGGCAAAGAAATAGTATTCGGCAGTGTAGATGATTACCTATATGTGCTTAGTAGAAATGGCGTTTTAGTTTGGAAATACAAAACAGAGAATGATGTTAAAGGCATTTCTATCGGCAATCTAACAGCAGATATGGGCAACGAAGTAGTCGCTGGTACAATAATTCCTGCAACAAATACCTTACATATTTTGAATTTTGAATACTTCCCAACAAATCCTTATTTGGATATAGGTAGTGATAGCCAAATAGAGTGGTCTTATACAGGCAAGTTTAGATCGCAAGCAGAAATCTCAAACAATTCGGCGTTTCAAAGCTACTTAAACTCATGCCAGCAAGATGATAGAGGAGCATGTTCTGTGCCATTATTATTTTATTCATCTTTTCCAGGAATTTTGAAAATTTCATCTATAAACATCACTTATACTTACAACATTTCCAACATCTTTTCTATAGAGACAATCTCAAGCTGGTCAAGAATAAAAAACATAAAAGCAAATGAAAGTGTAGGCAATCAAATAAGGAACATCACCTATTTGTTTAATCCATTTCACAAAATAGGATTTAAATACATAACCGTTAACCCAGCAGCTACAGTATGCGATTTCAACGGTAGCAGTTACCCCACAGCTTTAATAAATGGGAAAAAAGTTTGCAATATTTCTTTAAATCAACGACTTCTACCTGTAGTTGGTGAACTCGGTTATGATTATGTTTTGGATGACACAATGAGCAAAGCAGTAGCAATTTATTACAATGAAACACAAGGCATATCCCAAGGAGGTTTTTGGAAGAAGAATGTAACCGTATGGAATGCAACAACCACCATCTTCTTCAATATAACAGTAAACACAACTTTGGATGAGAGCTATATTACTGGTAACACGAAAATAAAAGTCGATTGGTTTAATAATGGCACGCTTTTTGACATCACGCCTTCAAACACTCAAAACGATTGCAATTCAAACAACCCAACTTATACTTCTATAATTCTTGAAAATTACACGTTTTATGTGTGCAAGCAAGACACAAACAGTGACGGTAGAGTAGATTTTTTTATTTGGAAACAGCCTAATAGCAATAAAACTCATACAGTTTATGAAATATCTGGTTCTGCAAACAACCCTCCACAAATCTCTAACATTTCCTTTTCACCAGCAGAAGACTTTTGGGGAAAAAATTTCACTTTAAAATTTAATATAAGCGACACAGAAGGAAATAACATTAGCGCTATGGTTTGTTTAAATTTGACGCGAACATTTAATTTAAGCACAATAAACTTATCTTCAATTGTGTGGAATTGTTTTGCAGAAAAAAATTCTACTGGAAATACAATAACAGGAGAAGAGATGGCGTTTTTGCTTGAAAGCAATAAAACATGGACAGGCAATAATCTTCTAGCAATTTATCTAAGAGATTTTGACGAGAACACAGAATATCACGATTGGTTTTTATCTTCAATTTATTATTGGCCTAATGTAACAAAACATACAACTCAAGTAATACTTGCTACAGATAAGAATTCAGTTAATAGAACAGAAACTATTTTGCTAAGTGTTTTAATAAACGACACTATAATTAACCAAAACGTTTCAAATGTCAGATGCAGACTTTGGACAAGCATTAATGATACTCATTGGCTTCACTATGATACTTTTAGCAACTCATCTGGTTATTGCAATTATCAATTTACGCCAAACTCATCTTATCTGCCCGGATTAAGATGGTGGAAAGCAGGTGTTTATGACGATAATTACTACAACGATAGCTTATCGGAAAACTTTACCCTTCATATTTACGGTAAGATTAACATAAATTTAACTGAAGATAGCGTAGGGAATATAACAAGAAACAAACAAAAAATATTGAAAGCAAAAATATTCGATGAGTTTGGTCAAACAATAAATCAGCCAGGCTATCAGTGTTTGTTTACTTTTAACCAAACCTCTCTTGGCATTAACCAAACAAGCGCTTCTGGTATTTGCTTATTAAGAGTTCAACCAGACTGTTATAATGAGTTAGGCAAATACAATTTAACTGTCGCACTTTCAGGAAATCCAAATAATTATTATATCT
Source organism: Candidatus Aenigmatarchaeota archaeon (assembly GCA_025058005.1). Classification (GTDB taxonomy): domain Archaea; phylum Aenigmatarchaeota; class Aenigmatarchaeia; order CG10238-14; family CG10238-14; genus JAHLMN01. Next base: position 9,486 of record JANXDN010000006.1, on the reverse strand, counting down.
ATAGCAAGGCTAGCGACGAAAAGTATGTGTATTTAAAGGAGCAATTAAACACAAGCATAATCTCACCATATCCAAATTCTATTTATCATAAAGGAGAGCTTATGAATTTGTCTTTTTCTGCTTTAGGCTCTTGTGGCATACCCGAACAAAGCTATAACTCTTTATGGAAATTGAATTGCACGACTCATGGCTATCCGCCTTATTCCACAACAATTTCTGCAACAAACACTACTTGGCAAGTAGAATGTAACCCTGGTATATTGTTGATTTCTTTAACAACTTCTGGCGAATTATATGAGACAAGCTTAGTAAGCAGGAGTATAGACATTTATGGATGGTCGAAAGTTAGCATGCTTCAGCCCTTAAACGGAACTTATAATAGAACAGAGACCGAGAGAAAAATAGATATAGTTTGTGAGGTTACAGATGCAAACACAACCACTATAAAATTAGATGGTTACAAAGTGGATATTGTTAAAATATATGAAGGTAATTCCACGGTGATCGCAAGCTTAAACACACTTTATCCTACAGGAAGAGTAAATTATACTTGGAATATTTCTTCAGCAGAGCAAGTGCCAGAAGGATGGTATAGAATACTTTGCAACATAACAAGCCAAAGTTTGGATGCTTATAGGAAATATAATGCTTCCACGCCAATAGATTTTGCAGACATATTGATAATAGAAAAAGATACGATGCCACCAAAAATAAACAAATTAACAATCAACTCCACCATTTTAAATGGCAACACAGTGCTGCAAGCAAATATTACAGATTGGTATGGCGTTGATGCTGTTTGGGCAAAAGTATCTTACCCAAATGGAACAAAATATGATATAAAGCTTTTCAACACAACTCCTGACAAAAGGCAAACAATATGGGAAGCAAACTTTACAAACATGAAAACATTGGGAGATTATGACATAGTTGTTTATGCCAACGATACTTCAAACTTCACAAGCAACGCCACCACATGGTTTGAGGTTTATTTGCCTATACAGCTTTATGCTGAAACAACCTATCCAAAAAGATTTACATTTTACAGGCCGGGGAGCTCGCTAATAGTTCACAATTATACATATCCAAGTGGATGGCATAATTTGACTTTGCATAGAAGAACTTATGATTTAAAAGTTGAAATTAATGATGATATAAACCAAAACCACTTTATAATATTTAATGATTTGAACACAACTTTAACCTCTCAAAAACAGTTTGGCGAAGTGAGCAATATAACAAACCCATTAAACATTTCAATAATTCCTTTGGCTTTACTAAATCCACCAGTCCCCTGGAGACATGAAATAGGAGGAATTTATCTATCAACGAATTTTGCATTCTCCAACCTAACAGTATATTTCGATTATTCAAAAAAAGTTAATGAAATAGATTATGCTCCAGCAATAGTTATCTATAAATGCAACGAGTGGAATGGTTCTTGCTCTAGCGGTTGGGTTCAAGTAGACACAATCCTAGATGCAGAAAACCAGAAAGTTTACACAATTCAAACAAACGCTTCAGCTTATTATGCATTTGAAGCAGAAATATGTGGTAATAAGATTTGTGGCACAGGAGAGTCCTGCCTCAATTGTGTAGCTGATTGCGGTGAATGCGGAAGTGGTTTAACCAATAACCAGCTATCTTCTGCAGGAGGAGGCGGAGGGGGTGGAGAAAGATATAGATCATATTGTGGCAATGGTATATGTGATGAAGATGAAAATCCATTTTCTTGCCCACAAGATTGTATTTCTACTTTTAGTGTAAAAACAAATCTTACAACCGATTATGTTTCTCCGGCAACAAAAAGAACTTATGCAGTGTGGGTTTTAAACATGCTGACACAGCCCATACAGGTAAATATAATGACAAGTGGCCCGGCATCAAGTTTATTAAATGTAAGAGAAAAAGCTGTTAATGTTTTGCCACAAAAAGAAAAAGAAATAATAATAGACTTGAATTTACCTGATAATATCGAAGCTGGCACTTATACAGGAGAAATAATAGTTTCAAGCATCAATAGAAAAGAAAGATTGCCATTCACAATTTTTGTAACCAAACAACCTTACGAATTACAATTATTAGTTAAAACCATTACCAAAACATTGAAACCAAATGAAACTTTGGCTTTCGAACTTAACATTTTCAGCTTAACGCACAAAAAAGAATTTGTCTCAGAGATTAGCTATACAATCAAATCACTAAAAGGCGATAGCATTATTTACCATAAAAGAGAGCTTGTTGAGGTAAAAACGCCTTATCATTCTATAAAATACATTCACCTACCTGAAAACATCTCCGCTGGTAAATATTATATCATAGTAAACGCAACTTATGATAAAGAGATTTTATCTTCTCTTGATAGTTTTGAAATTACTCTAGGCTTGATAACTGCTAAGACGATAAGATATGTTTTAATAGCTTCAGTTGCTGTTGCGACGGTTATTTTGTCGATAGTAGTCTTTAGAAAGTATATTGCCTGGAGAAAGGCAAAATTAAGATATATCTTCCCAGTAGATTTTTCCTTGCTTCCAAGAGGAGATTTAGCTATAGGTAAAATAGCCGAGACAAACATAAAGGCATTTTTCAACTCAAATGATTTGACTACACACATACTAGTAGCAGGTGCAACCGGTGCTGGAAAGTCTGTTACGGCAAGCATATTAGCCGAAGAGTTATTAGAGAAAAAAATACCTGTGGTAGTCTTTGACCCCACAGCTCAATGGACAGGTTTTGTTAAACCTTGTAAAGATGAAAACGTGTTGAAATATTACAAGATGCATAATATGACAATAGATGATGCAAAATCCTATCCAGGTAATATATATGAGATGACAGATCCGAAAACAAAAATTGACTTTAAGAAATATATGAATCCTGGTGAAATAACGGTTTTCGTGCTGAACAAACTAAAACCAGGAGAATATGACGAAGCAGTCACCAACATAATAAATTCAATTTTCAGTCAACCATGGGAAGAATCAACAACACCCAAACTCATAATAGTTTTTGATGAAGTGCATAGACTCTTAGAGAAATATGGCGGCAAAGGCGGCTATGTAGCTTTGGAGAGAGCGTGCAGAGAATTTAGAAAGTGGGGCATAGGCTTGATAATGGTTTCGCAAGTTTTATCTGACTTCAAAGAAGCGATAAAAGGTAATGTGCTTACCGAAATACAAATGCACACCAAGAGCTTAAGCGATTTGCAGAGAATAGAGAAAAAGTATGGTTTAGAATATGCAAGAAGAGTTGCAAAAGAAGAAGTGGGTATAGGTATGGTGCAACATCCAAAATACAATAAAGGTTTGCCTTGGTTCGTTTCTTTCAGACCGCCTATGCATATGCCTCACAAGATAACAGAACAAGAGCTACAAATGTATAAAGATTATAATCTCAGAATTGAAAAAATAGAAAAGGAGATTGAAAGGTTGGAGAAAGAAGGAAGGGATGTGTTTGATTTAAAGATAGAGTTAAAGCTTGCTAAGGATAAGCTAAAGAAAGGTATGTTCAGAGTGTCGGAAATTTACATAGAATCTTTAAATAAAAAATTAGGGTTGGTTAAATGATTTTACCGAAGAAAAATGATAAAAAGGAAGAATTAAAAGCAAGATATGGTGTGACAAAAGAAATACCTGTGCAGCAAGTTAAAGAAAATGAGAAAAATGTCAAAACACAGGAAAAATCTGAAGTTAACTCCTTAGATTTACTTTTAAGAGTTGAAAAACTTGAGGGAAGATTTTCTGTTTTTGAAAGCATTAAAGATGATATAAATGAAAGAATGGCAAGATTGTCTGAAGAAATAGGTGAGTTAAGATCTTCCTTTTTAGAACTTGATAGAAATTTCACTTCTTTAGAAGCAAAAATTGAAAAAACAATACAAGTTGTTAGCGAGATACAACCTGAAAAATTTGGCAAAGAATTGCAAAAAAAAGAGGCAGAGATTTTAAAGCTACAAACAGATATAGAAGCTTTAAAAGCTATAATAGCCGTGTTGAAAAGGGATAATCAATCCCTGAGAGTTATACTTGAAAAAATAAAAAGCTTGGACAATTTGATTTCCATGTATAACAAACTGAATGAAAAAATTCAAATGATAGATGACGCAAAAATGTATGTGGATAGATTAGCTGGGAAAACAGAAACTATATTTACTGAGATGGAGAGCAAAATTAAAGATGTTGAAAACATGAAAGCTAAAGTGCAAAAGCTTGATGATTTAACAGTGGATTTAGTTAAAATGCTTGATAGCATAAGTCTCAAAGTACCAAAATTAATAGAAAAAGATGGAGCGCAAAAACTTATAGAAGAGATGGTGAAAAAAAACATGCAAGAATTAAACAAAAACTATTTGGTTGAGTTAAAAACTATTATAGAGCAAACAAAGGTTGATGCGAAAAAAGAAATAGAAGCTGAAAAACAAAAACTAGTTAATACAACCAGCGAAATTGTGATGTTAATAAACTCATTAAAAACAAGTTTACCAAGCAAAGAAAATCACATGCACTTACAAATAAAGTTTTTACAACTTATCAATATGCTATTAATGTCTTCGACAAAAGAAGAAATAGTAAAAATTCTTGGTGAAATAGATATGATTAAAAACAAAATGTCACAGCTTAATATGTGGGACAATTATACACAAGAATTATTCAAAAAAACATTATATTGGCTGAAGAACGCTTGGGAGTATTACCAAAACAATGAAATAAAAGAAATTTTTGAACAAAAATTAGCAACTTTGTCCTACTAGGACATTTTTGATTGTAAAAGTTGTGTTGTAAACACCAGAAGGTTTATAAGTTTCTCCGAAAAGCCAAAATCTGAAATAAACATATTGATTTGGCAAAACATTTTGGGCTATTTTTACATAACTAGTGCTTAATCTTTTTGTTGTATCAAATGAAGGTTCAGTTTCGCTATTGGTAGTTGAATTTTGCCACGCTATGCTATTAGCAGAGATATAATTCCCAATACATCCACCTGTAGAACAAAGCAAGTTTGTGTTAGCCTTTAAACAAAAGTCTTGCGGAGTATTTCCAGAGTTATACAACCAATACAAAGTTTTTTTGTCCCCAGGTTGTGGAGTGTGATTATAATTCCACGTAGCATTGTTCCAACTATTTATGTTGATATTCTCTTGCAAGTTATATTTTGATCCATTTAAACTAGTGAAAAATATACCTTCACTTAATTTGGGCGAAATTTGGTATGAAATTATCTGATTGATGGTAAACGTGTTTACACTTGTTTCCCTCCAATTACCGCAACTATCATTGGCATAGATTTTCCACGCAACTGTAACTCCACCATACACAGAAGAATTTTGCCAAGTAAAATTACTCCAACCACTATTAGCATTTATATTTATAGGAGAGTTGTAGACACTTTTGTTTTCCCAAGCACCTGTTTCATTGGTTGATAAAATTGCATAAGACAGGTTACCATTATCCTGCCAGTAGGCATAAAGCTTCACTGCACCACCCCATTCAACAGAGCTAGAGTTTTGCCCAAGATTAGAGTAACTAGGCGATATATTCTCTCGTTTACAACAGACTTGATTTCCATAATAACCAGGTGATGCTACATGAGAATTTGTAGTAGCATTCAATGAAGCTATTGCATACTCACCAGATAGGCAATTATTTCTTAAAGTGCAAATCCAAGGGCAACTGACGCATACTTTATAAACATAATTGTTAGCGTCATAGATTTCTGCATGAGCATTTGTATAATTAAACATCGCTATGGTACCATTTTCACCTATACCACAATAAGATTTTATCTCCACCTTTTTGAGATAAGGGTCAGAGCAGCAGGTTAAAAACGAATAGGCAGAACAATTGCCTACATGGCTATTGTTTTCTTGATATCTCGAAAAAAGACAAAACTCACCGCTATTGCAAGAACTAGCTCTTAATGCGCACTCTATACTAAGAACAATAGGTATGAAAATTAAAATTGCTAAAAAAATAGTAATGTTTTTCATGAAGATTTTTTTATATTTCTAAAAATTTAATCTTTCAATTTCGCCAAAACTTCCATATTAGTTTGTGTTTTAACTTTTGTATTTTTCACCAAAGGATTTTCTACATTAAAAAACAGCAAGCCATAAAAATCATTTTCTTCTAAGATGCTATCAACAACTTCCACATTTTTTGATCGCTTGATTATTATGCCGTTAGAGTTGTTTGCTGCAATGATATTACTCAATCTCAAATTTTCAGAGTTTTCAACCAACAAGGCAAAATAATTTTTTTCAAAGAAACAACCATCAATAAAAACATCACTAGAGTTTTTAACGTTTATTCCTATTTTACTTACAATTTTTCTACCGTTGCATTTTATTGTTACATTTTTCCCATACACCTTTAAACCAACATCATCCGAAAATATATCTTCACTCAATTCTACATAGCTGTTATCACCAATAAAATCAGTTTCTTTCATTTCAACACACATTACATCAAATTCTCTACTTTCATTAAAATCTTCCACAATCAAATATACTTTATACTTTCCATCTTCAAATTTATCTTCAAAATAGTGAAAACCGCTAGAGTTTGTTTTAAGCGAGTATACTTTGGTGTAATTTCCACTAGTGAAATAGAGGTGAAAGTCGGTATTATCAGAACCTTTTATTAAAAAGGAGACATTCTCACAATAGACTTTTTGCATTTCTATAATCTCCAGTTTTACTTCTATATTTTGAACAAAAAACTCATATTCTTTGCTTGTATTGTCATATTCTAACATCAAAGTGTAATTTCCTTCATTATTTAAAGTAAAGTTCCCAGCATAAACACCATTTTCATCGGTTGCTCCAAAAATTTGGAAAAAGATAACATCTCTTAAAATGCTTAATTTAAATTCTGTATGAGGAGAGCCACTCACTTTATAGTTAATTGTTTTATTTGCAAAAAATTTTTCCTCATCAAAAATTATTTTTAACTCTTTTTTTGCATTTAAATAAGGTAGAACCTCTATTTCAAAACTCTTATTATCTATCAGAATAGTATAATTTCCACTTTGCTCCATTTTTAATGAAAATTTCGAAGTTTCGTTAAGAGCTATAAAATTATATATGCTTCCAGATGGCTCGATTATTATTTCAAAATTTTTGCCAATATAATCTCTAACCTCAATATACAAGCTATCATTCACAAACAATATTCTTGGATAAACTTTTACTTCTGACGCTATAATTTCAAATTGGGCTAAATACACACGTTCTCCAGAAATGTTGGCTTCCAAATAATACTTTCCAGGGGGAAATTCAAGTGTGAGATTTTCAGTTGCATTAGCTTTATAGTTTAACGATTCATCGAGTAAGCTTAGAAGAAAATCAGTGCAGTTACAAGAAAAATTAAAAGAAAACTTTTCGCCAAAAAAATAGTATGGTTTTATTTCCAACACAAATTTTTCTGAAAACGAATTTTCTTGACTTTCATTCACATAAGTTTGAACCTCTTCCAAACCCTTGGAAAACATCAAACTAAAAAAGACTATTAGCATGACCAACAAAAAAACTCTCATATTTAATAATTATTTTTATTCAATTAAATTCGTTATTTTATTTGCCTTATAGGTGTTTTTGCACCACACGCTTCACATTTCAATATAGAAATTCTATCTTGCTTTATTATTTGTGTGTCAGGCTTTTTACACTCAGGACAATACAAGAACTCTTTGTAGTAAGACTCTAATTTTTTTTCTATTAGGTTTGCATACAACTTTCCTTGAAAAATAGCCCTCCCACCTTCTATGTGCGCAGGAGAAGCTAGCTCTTTTGATAAAAACTTTAGCATATGTTCTGGTTTTCTTCTTATAATACTCGCAATTTCACCAAAATTGTTTATAAAAGTCCTATTACCAGAAATAATCACTTCAGGTTTAGGTATTTCTAACCTTACATCCAACTTACTCTCTCCTGAAAGCTTGCTTAAAGCCTCCTCGAGCATTTTCTCGTATTCCTTCATCTCACACCAACTTTATTAAACCAGGTAACGGCTCGTAGCATGTACCTTCCTCAAGCAATTCATTTATTGTACTGCTTAGTATTTCTATAGGCACACTTACCTCTTGGGCAAGTCTTGCCAGTTCCACACCTTTACCAGCATCCAACTCTTTTATTTTTTCAATTATTAAAGATTTATACTCCTTTTCAAACTTTTTGTCTTTAACACTCATTAACTCTATTATGCTACTTATTCTTTCTTCTTCAATCAAGTATTCTTTTAACATAAAATTTTTCAGCTCTTCTAAATCGGCAAAATTGTCTTTTTGGTTATAAACCAAGTCGAAAATGCTTTTTTGCTCACAAAACTCCTTTAGCACTTCTAGCTTGTGTAATGTAAAAACATTAGGGTCCAAAACCTTTCTTACAAAATTAGGAATTACGTATATTTCATCTGCATACTGTTTAATCTTACCTACTACCACAACCATATCTCCAATCTCTATGTTATCAAGTATACTCACATCTTCTCTGAAAACTTTAACTCTTATGTTGCCTGATTCGTCATCAATAGTTATAGTAGAATAATTTCCATTTTCGCTAACGAACTTGTCCACAACTGTGCCGATGAGTTTAACTTTACCTATTTTCATACCTATGTTAGTTAAAACATAACTCGGCTCTAAACCATCCTTTTTGATAAAGGTAGAATTTAATATATCAGAAATATTTGCCTTTACAGCGACCATTCTCTTAACTTCCATAAAATAAATAAATGTGTAAAAAAAATAAAAAACCTATTCGAGTAGCGCTTCTATATCCTCTTGAGTAATGTTTTCTACTACTTGGCCGACTTCTTCCTCTACTAATGCATTCGCCTGTTCTTCAAACATGTTTTCTACTGCTTGCGTTTGAGATGTTTGTGGCACTAGAGTTTTGCTATAAAATCTCCAAAATAAAAAACCAGATAAAACCAAAAGGAAAGAAGCAATCAAAATCGCCGCCTTCATCTCTCCTGCACCATCGCTTTATTTACTCGTCTTGTTTCTTCAGTTCTTTGCAATCTTTCTCTTATTTTTTCTTTAATCTCAGTTTTTATATGTATTTTACACAACTCTGGGTTTTGTTCGCAATACTCTAAACATCTTGGGTCGTTTGGTGTTGTTTTGCAAACTTCTTTGAGTAAATCCCTACATCTTATATCTTCTGTATTGTTGGCGCAAAAGTTTTTTGCAATTGCTCTACATCTTGGGTCATCTGGATTTTGCTCGCAAAATTCTGATATTTTTTCTCTGCAAGATTGATCGTAAACTTTTTCACAAAACCTGTTTCCAATCCCCTTCGCTATTTTAACACAGTTTTCATCTCTTTCGTCACAATATTCTCTTACTTTTTCTTTCAATTCATTCCTTTGAAACTGTCTCTTACCTTCTAGTATATAGATGCTATACTCCTTTCCATGCAGAGTAAGCTTACCTGTCCATATAGATGTCTCGTTTTTTTCTACGAGTACTAAGCTGATTGTGCCAACA
>JANXDN010000069.1 GCA_025058005.1 Candidatus Aenigmatarchaeota archaeon | reverse complement strand
GTAGAATCACATATATGAAAGGCCCTGATTTACTTGTGGAAGCAATACCTGAGGTGTTAAGAGAATATCCTCATGCAAAATTTGTTTTTGCTGGCGATGGTGATATGAAGCATTGGCTTGAAAGAAGAGTGCATGAATTGGGCATAGCACACGCGGTAAGATTTACCGGTTGGATACATGACTTTAATCAAAAGGCAGACTTATTAAAAGCGGTAGATGCTGTTTGCGTGCCTAGTAGAAATGAGCCGTTTGGTGTTGTTGTCTTAGAAGCGTGGTCAGCTGGTAAACCTGTAATAGCTACACATGGCACTGGTGCCGGAGAAATAGTGTGGCATGAAGTTACAGGTGTAAGAGTTTATCAAACACCAAATTCAATAGCTTGGGGAATAAAGTATATATTTTCCGACTTTGAAAGAGCAAGATGGATGGGTAGAAATGGTAGACGAGCGGCAGAAGAAGCATTTAATTGGGATAATATTGCCAAGCACTTGGATAAATTTTATGGTGAGTTGGTATGAAGTGTTGGTTTTGTGATGCAGATGCAAGAGGAGTTTGTATAGCTTGCGGAAGAGGAGTATGCTATAATCATGGCCACAAGTTAGACCAATTTACACACGCAAAATCAGACACTTCAACAGGTTTTGCAACCTATTTCAAAGCATTCAACGTTTTGAAATGCCAGGATTGCAAGCTTGAATGGGAGAGTTGGGAGCAAGGGAAGAGAATTATAAAATGATGCTCTAGTAATGTAAAGCTTTAAGGAACTCGTTTACTTGTTTTTCCGTAGGATATCTTTCTATTCCATGTTTTGTTGTAGACAAGGCTGCAGCAGCATTTGCAAATCTTACGGCTTCTTCTATCTCTTTTTTCTCTAGTAAGTATTTAATAAACGCTGCGTGAAATACATCACCTGCACCTGTTGTGTTAATGGCATGCACTCTAAATGAAGGAATTAGTTTAATATATTCTTTTTGGCAAAGCAAACAACCTTTAGCACCTTCTTTTATCAAAACAGTAGAAGCGCCTAAGTTGAGCAATTTTTTTGCCATCAGAATATCGTTTTTCGTATATGTAATCGCTTCAGCTTCGTTTATATCAGGCAAAAAAAAGTCAAGTTTTGGCAAAGTTGCATATATATCTCTCACTCTTTCTTCTTTCCAGCCGTCAGGGTCCCAGTTAGGATCTAAGCTAGTTTTCAAGCCTCTAATTTTTGCATACTCAATTATTTTAGGAACATCTTTTCTTAAGGAATTGAGTAAATTATAACCACCTATAGCTAAAAACTTACCTTCGATTTCATCCAAGTTGAAATCCTTTAAGGAGAAACTATCGTTCGCCCCCTTAAAACTAATAAAAGATCTTGTTCCATCAGAAAAAGTTAAGGCTAAGGTTATACCTGTTTTACCACTTTTTTTAACTTTCATTTTTATTCCGTTTTTTTCACCTATTTTTACAAGCATTTTTCCATACTCATCGTCACCAACCTTCCCTATGAATTTTGTTTTTATACCTAAACGCGATGCTGCCAAAGCTAAATTAAAAGAAGACCCACCCGGCGAGATTTCGATAGCATCCACAACTATTTGTTTATCTTTTTCTGGCAACTTTTTAAACGGTAAAGTGATTAAATCGATATTTATATCCCCTAAAACAGTTAAAACAACCATAATTTTATTTAATGGAAATCAAAATATAATTATCTTTATACCAAAGAGAAAACAAAAAATGATGATTATATGAAACCAACTGTTTGCTTGGAAGTTTCGTTTGAGGCAGGTAATAAAGTTGGCGGCATCTACACTGTTTTGGTTTCAAAAGCAAGATTTATGAAAGAATTATATGGCGACAATTATTATGCAATAGGTTTTTACAATAAAAATAATTTGAAAGACTTTGAAGAGCAGAGTACTCCAGAAAAATTCAAAAAAATATTTGAAGAATTGGAAAATGAAGGTGTAAAATGTTATTTCGGCAAATGGATAAGTGCTAATGATGTAAATTTAATTTTGCTTGAGACTAGTGTTTTCAGAGAAAAGATCATCAATGGTGTAAGAAATGTTGATTTAATAAAAAAACAATTGTGGGAGAATTTTGGTGTTGATTCGTTGAGAACAGGATTTGATTATGACGAGCCTTTAGCTTGGTCGACTGCTGTAGGCATGTTAATAGAGAAGTTGATTAAAAATAAAGTTTTTGATGAAAAAATAGTTTGCCACTTTCATGAATGGTTGAGTGGCGGAGCAATACTATATTTGGTTTATAAAAAAGTTCCTGTTGCAAAAGTTTTTACAACACATGCTACGAGAATTGGTAGAGCAAAGTCGAGTGCCGGAGAAAATCTAATAGAAGAAGTTGAGGATGGGTTAAAATTGGGTAAAGTTATGAGCGATGATGAAGCATATAGATTTAACTTAGAGGCACAACATAAAGTAGAAAAACTTTGCGCAAACTTATCAGAAGTATTTACCACAGTAAGTGAAATTGTTGCAGAAGAGTCTGCTTATGTGTTAGGCAAAAAACCAGATATAATAACTGTGAACGGTTTGGATCTTTCAAAATATCCTTCAACAAGAACTATGATGATTTTACACGAAAAATATAGGGAAAGAATAAATGAATTTCTTTCAGCTTATTTTGGTCCTTATTATTTTATTGAAAATATGAAAAACAACATAGTATTTTTCATTTCTGGTAGATATGAGTTTTTCAATAAAGGTGTGGATTTGTTTATAGAGAGTTTGGCTAAATTAAATGAAAAAATGAAAAAAAGTAAAAGTAATAAAACAGTTTTTGCATTTATTTTAATACCTTCAGCTATTAAAGGTCCAAGGCAAGATTTGTTAGAGTCTATAATAAAATATGAAGAGATAAAAGATTTAGTGGATGATAGTTTGGATGCTATAAAAGACGAGGTTGTGGAAGAGATAATAAAAAAAGGAGAGGTAAAAATAGATGAAATAATAGATGAAAATTTTAAGATAAAAAGCAAAATATTGGCAAGATATT
>JANXDN010000068.1 GCA_025058005.1 Candidatus Aenigmatarchaeota archaeon | reverse complement strand
CACCACACCACAAAAAATAATACTACTAAATGTCCCATTAGATAAGCAAAAATATAGGTTAAGTTGTGAATTATCAGCTTCTGCTATGGTGATATCTTATTATAGGTCAAGAACGGATACAGATTATTTTGAAGAAGAGTTCGTGAAGAAAATACCTAAACATTGTAATCCAAATAGAGGTTTTAGGGGAGATGTTAATGGTATTGTGAGTATAGATTGTAGACCTCCTTACGGATATGGAGTGTATAATCAACCTGTTGCTGATTTGCTTAATCAGAATAATGTGCCGAGTGAAGCTTTGAATTTAAAAGAATGTAACAACCCAAATGACGCGGGTTATGATCGGTTAGAGAGGTATATAAGAGAAGGTCGACCTGTAATAGTTTGGATTTCTGGAAGCAATGCAAACATTGTAGAAGAAACTTACGAGAATGAGAAGTTCAAGTTAATTTTTGGTGAGCACGCTATAGTCGTAGTTGGAGTGGAAAAAGAAGGCAATGACAGATATTTTATAGTTAATGATCCGTTAAAAGGTGAAAGAAAGTTTAGACAATTCAAAAGATGGGCTGATTTTGATTGCATGGCTGTGATCGGCCCATCTAAATCATAAGCAGTAATGAATTGATTGGTTAAAATTTTCGTCGAATGTTTTAATAATGTTTTTGTTAAACAACTGCTTTTAGAAATTTCAAGAAACCTTTTATGATAATTCCTTATAGCTGCCGATCTTGGTAAAATTCTGAAACAACACGAGAAAACGACTTAATACTATTGATTAATTGTGTGAAATTTTGAATGAAACCAAAATCAAATGAATTTGGTTATTTTCTTTGATTTATATAAAGGGTAGAATGTAGAATTGATGATAGATGGGGCAAAACAAAATTGAATAATCTCAAAATACTTATAATAAATTAGATGCTTTGAATAATTAGCTGTAGAAGCAACAATTTTATCTTGACATTTTATAAAGAGTTAACCCCTTACAAACAATTGAGCCCGGAGGGATTTGAACCCTCAACCACTTGGTCTCCTCGAAAACACCGAAGCCAAGCGCTCTATCCTAGTTGAGCTACGGGCCCATGAATATTAATTTGGGTTGCTTGTTTTTAATTTTTAGAGAAAAAGTTTAGATATATCTAATATACTCTATTAATTAAATCTTGTAACTCCTTTAACTCTCGTAGTCCCAATGGTTTCCTCGGCATTTCTATGGAAAACCACCCCAACCTCAATAATGAGTCCTCATCTGGATAATTCTGGGAAAAACACCTGTAATATTCTCTACATTGACGGCACTCCGGCGATGGGAAATTGTCTTCAAAACACCGATAGTTCATATTTTCATTATAACAAATCAAACATAAAAATTTTTACAAACACGCCCTGGGCCGGACTCGAACCGGCGACCTTTTGGTTAACAGCCAACTGCTCTACCTACTGAGCTACCAGGGCTTTTCGTATATAAGCGTTAATATTGAGATATTAAAATATTTTTATCTAAATCTTTTTCAATAAAATCTCTCTAATTCTCTTCGGATCTGCTTGTTTATTTGTTTTTATTAAAACTCTTCCTATTAAAAATTCTATTGCTTTGGTTTCACCTCTCTTAAAATCTTCCACCGCCTCTGAATTTTCCCTAATCACTTCCTCTACTATTTTTTCCAACTGAAAATCGTCTAGTCTTATGAGCTTTTTCTCTACTATTTTTTTAGGTGATATACCTGTATCCACATACTCCTTAATAAGCTCCTTGGCATATCTTTCTGTGATAATCCCATTATCTATCAACTCTAAAAGTTCGACAAACTCTTTAGGCTTTATGCTAGATTGTCTTATACTCATATGATGCCAGTTTAAACTTTTCAGTAGATAGGTGATAATCCACTTGCTGACTTCAAGCGGATTTTCGTATATTTTACAACACTCTTCAAAAAAATCTGCCAAATACTTGTCGGTATAAATCAAAACTCTTGCTTGAATCTCAGGTAAGCTATAAACCTTTACAAATCTTTTAACTCTCTCATCAGGTAACTCTGGCATTTTCTCTTTTATTTGCTCTATCCAGCTATCAGTAATTTCTATTTTTGGTAAATCAGGATCAAAAATATAGCCATAATCTTCTTCATACTCCTTTTTCCTTAAACTTTTAGTTATTTTTCTCTCCGCATCATAATGTCTTGTTTCTCTTTCAACTTTTACATTCATGCGAAGCAAGCCTTTTTGTCTCACTATCTCATAACTCAAGGCCTTTTCCACATCTGCAAAACCACTTATGTTTTTTATTTCTATTCTTTCCCCTCCTTCCAGAGAAATGTTAGCATCAACTCTAAGAGATGCTTCTCTTGAAGAGTCATAAACACCCAAATGCTCTAAGATTGAAGATAATTTTTCCAAAAACTCTCTCACTTGTTTTGGTGATGTAAAGTCTGGTTCTGTCACTATTTCTAGTAGTGGAACACCAGCTCTGTTATAGTCTACTAGTACATATTTTGCAGATGTTATATCTCCCCCGACATGCACGAGCTTTCCTGGATCCTCCTCCAAGTGAATTCTCTTAATTCTTATTTTGCTATCTCCTACTTCCAAAAAACCATCTATAGCTAAAGGTATTTCGTATTGGGTGATTTGATAATTTTTTGGCATATCCGGATAAAAATAAGATTTTCTTGAAAAAAACATGGATTTGTTGATTTTGCAGTTTAAAGCCAAAGCAACCATTATTCCATAATCTATTGCTTTTTTATTTACCTTTGGTTTATAACCTGGAAAACCTAAACAAATAGGGCATACATTAGTGTTAGGCTCAGCTGGTAGTGTGCTATCTTTGCAAAAGAGTTTGCTTTCCGTAGCTAGTTGGCAATGAATTTCCAAACCTATTATTACTCTCATTCTATTGCACCTGCTAATGCAATCAGTTTAGACTCGTTGAAATGATCTCCTATGAAATGAATACCACAAGGAAGATTGTTAACAAAACCTGCAGGAACTGATATCATAGGTATGCCTGCCATATTAGGTGCTAT
>JANXDN010000067.1 GCA_025058005.1 Candidatus Aenigmatarchaeota archaeon | reverse complement strand
ATTAGGTTTAGTTACAAAATACTTTAATGTTATACAAGTTCTTAAATAGTTGTTAATTTTAGAATAGGTCCGTTAGCTCTAATCGATCTAGAAATTCTATTTTATGGAAAAAAATGGTGGAACAGAATATCAAGTCATTTTAACTGGCGGCACAACACCCGGGCAGACTACAGATATGGTTGCAATAAAATATGCAGAACTAATGAGAAAATCACTAAGACTTTTCGTCAATATAACATCAGTAGGAGGAGTTTACGACCAAGACCCTAAATTGGGAAACGCGACACTTCTACCAGTATTGACTGCTGATTATTTATCAAGATTTTCTGCAACACATAGACCCGGATTGAGTCTCCCTATGGAACCAAAAGCTGTTGAAAATTCCTTAACTGATATATATATCATAGGGCCAGATATAAAAGAGCTCGAAAATGTTATCTATGGAAGAAAATTTAGTGGCACCCTAATTAAATCTGGGGCTGATGTTATGTATTAATTGATACTGTTTATTAAGATAGTGAATTGTTTAAAAACTCTTTCCTTATAACTTTGATTTCCAAAACTTGGAAAAAATAAATTCTTTAAAATTTCAATAATTTTTATGCTTGATATAAAATTGATAAGACAAAATCCCACACTAATAAAAGAAAACTTAAAAAAAAGAGGAGATGAAGAAAAAATAAAATGGGTGGATGAGCTCTTACAATTAGATGAAAAAAGGAGAGAATTAATAGCGAAAGTAAATCAATTAAGAAAAAGAAGGAATGAGATAACCAAAGAAATTGCAAAGCTAAAAAAACAAGGAAAAAATGCAAGCGTTCTATTAGAAGAAGCTGATATAATTCCTGAAAAAATTAAACAAATAGAGTCAGAGTTAAAAATTCATGAGGACAAAGTCAACTGGTACCTTCTAAGATTGCCTAACTTGCTGCACGAATCTGTGCCTTTTGGTAAGGATGAGAAAGATAATGTTGTGATAAGATTATGGGGTAAACCGCCAAAATTCGACTTTGAACCAAAAAGTCATGTAGAAATATTGCAAAAGTTGGGCCTATTGGATTTAGAAAGAGGCGCAAAAGTTGCTGGCGCACATTTTTATTATATGAAAGAAGAGCTTGCATTACTTGACCAAGCTCTGCAAAGGTTTGCCATAGATGTTTTGAGAAAAAAAGGTTTTAAGCTTGTTTTGCCACCTTACATGCTAAATAAAGAAGCTTACACTGGAGCTACAGATCTTGATGCATTTCATGATATGCTTTACAAAATAGAGGGTGAAGACTTGTTTTTAATTGCTACAGCAGAACATCCTATTGCAGCTATGTTTAAAGACGAGGTTTTTAACAAAAAAGAATTGCCTTTGAAAATTGTGGGCGTAAGCCCTTGTTTTAGGAAAGAAGTTGGAGCTCATGGAAAATATACCAAAGGTTTTTTTAGGGTGCATCAATTTCACAAAATAGAGCAATTTGTGTTTTGTTTACCAGAGCAATCTTGGCAAATTCATGAAGAATTACAGCAAAACAGCGAGGAGCTTTATCAAACCTTAGGCATACATTATAGAGTGGTTAACGTTTGTACTGGTGACATAGGCAACATAGCAGCAAAAAAGTATGATATAGAATTTTGGATGGCTGACGGTCAATATAGAGAAATAGGTTCAAATTCAAACTGCACAGACTATCAAGCAAGAAGGTTGAACATAAAATATAGAGAAAAGGAAGGACAGCCGCCAATTGGTTTTGTGCATACACTTAACAACACAGCCCTTGCAACAAGCAGAACAATTATAGCTATAGTAGAACAATTTCAGCAGAGTGATGGATCGGTCATTATTCCAAAAGTTTTAAGAAAGTATATGGATGGTATTGAAATGCTAAAATAATTCATTTAGCTTCTATAATTTTATACCCAAAAATCTTCTCAACTTTTTTTCTCTTACTTTCTCTAGGTAATTCAACAAACTGTTTTAACTCAATAATCTCCTTTTCAACATTTTTTTCTAAATTTTTTGGCAAACTTTCTTTTACAACTTCGTTTGACGATTGTAATTTTTCTTCTTTCATCACCGTTTCTATCGGCACTGGTTGTATCACAGGCATTTGCACGATAGGTTGAATTATTGGCTGTGCTGTTTCTTGCTTTAACAGTTGCTCAACAACAACCTTTATAGGCTTTTCCTCCTTAACCTCTATCTCGACTGTTTTAGGTTTGCTTATGGCTAACTCTTTTATAGAGCCTGCTCTTGACAAAACTTTATCAGGATTTTTATAGTATTCGTTTATTAACGCTGAAACTTCTTTGTAGTCCTTTATTCCGCTATTCAACATCCATTCTAACACCGTCTTTCTTTTTGCTATTTCTTTCCATGCCTCCTCAATAGAAATACCTTTAAGACGACAAATCTTCTCTACAGCCAAACTGTTACCGTAAAAGTTGAATTTGTCTTCTGTTGGATTCCACTCTGCAACTCTGTTTGCCACGACCTTCAAGCTATCTGGATCTATTGTTTTTATTTCTTCAACTTCTTTTATTCTTCTCGCAGATTTGCCTTTTTCTTTGGCATGTGACATTATAACAACCACATCTAAAGCCTCGACTAAACTAGGAGAAAGTTCAATGGGCGGAGTAGTCAATCTCTTAATAACAGTATCTATGCTGCCTGCATGAAATGTTGTTAAAGAAGGGTGTCCAGAAGAAATGCCTTGAAACAAAACATAAGCTTCCTTTCCTCTTACTTCACCTACTATCACATAATCAGGATTTTGTCTAAAAGAGCTCTTCAACAAATCGAAAAGCGTAATCTCCCCATATTTTTCTCCTGTCGGCATTGGTACACCAAACCCTAATCTAGTAACAGCTGGTATCCAGTGCTCATGAGGTATTTTCAACTCTCTTGTATCTTCTATGCTCACGATTTTTGCTTCCGGTGGAATAAACATGCAAACAGAATTCAGCAAGGTTGTTTTTCCTGTAGCTACACCACCCGCTATAAGTATAGACGCTCCGTTTTCCACCAAATACCAAAAAAATGCCATTATATCGCTTGAAGCTGTATTGAATTCTATTATTTCTACTGGCGAATAAGGTTTCTCTGAGAATTTTCTTATGCTAAAAGTTGGTCCTCTTGTTGTGACGTCGCCTGCTAAACTT
>JANXDN010000066.1 GCA_025058005.1 Candidatus Aenigmatarchaeota archaeon | reverse complement strand
AACATGCAAAACATAAAACATAACATGTGTCATTATTTGACAGTATGGTCTTATCGCAAAAAAATTTAAATTAAGTGCTGTTAAAAATATATTAATACATGGAAGAGGAAACTATTTTTAAAAAAATTTTTGACTGGGCCTTTGCTGTAGGCTGCAATATTATTCAAAATTCTAAATGTGGAGATGAAAAAGGAAGAGATTATTTGAGACGTTTGATTTTTGAGATAAGAGCTGAGGAAACTCCGGGGAGATTTTTAGATAAACTTTCTGAAACGCTTGGTGAATACAAAACAAATATAAATATTTTGGCGCCCGTTAGTTTACTTCCTGAGATTTACCAAACAAAAACTAAATGGAGTGGTGACAGCTTTTATTATCTAAAATCATCAATTCTTTCCGGATTGTTAAATGCTTTATCAACTAAGTAGTTGTGGTGAAAAACGTGAAGGTTGCACAAATATCCGTGTTGGCCAGAATTTCAGGAAATGTGAATGCTGACGAGGTAATAGGGACTAGAATAACCTTGAAGAAAATGTATTCATCGAGTGGAGAAGTTCTCCCCTTTGTTTCGGCAAGGGCAATTAAATATGCAATAAGGCAGGCATTAAAAGAACATAAGTTTGATGTTGATCCGTTTATTGAGAATCCAGATGCTGAAGAGGCGCTTAGATTATGTGATAGTGGTGATCCGGTTAAGTATATTGATAATGATTTGTTTGGATACATGGTTACGCTAGGAAGAGGAAAAACTGCGAGAAGACGACAGGGTCCAATCGCATTTTCATATCTTAAGGCATTAAGAGACACACCGATAAAATCTGAATTTGCTGCTAGATTCCCGAGACCGTGGAGTAAAAAGTTAGAGGAGAACCCCGTTCCCTTTGAAGTTGAGGTTGCCGAATTTATTGGAAAAGTAAATTGTTTAATGAATGAGAACATAGGAATTTTTGAAGAAATTGAACTGAAAGGAAAAGATGAACTTAAAAATAATCTTTTGCACAGAGAGATTAATGGAAAAAAGGTTTTTATGCTAGATGATAAGGAGAGAAGAAAAAGAATAGAAGCTTTTCTCTATGTTTTTTTAACACCGTCATATGTACTGCCGAGAAGAACAAATTCATTAAACGTGCCCGAATATATTGCAGCACTAATTGCGCTATCATCTCGCGGCCCATTGCCGATATATCAATATCTCACCTTTGATTTCGATAAGAATCAAATTTGTATAGATGGTTTGAAGAGCTTAATAGCAAGGCCTGAGATATCGAGCAATGATACTAGGTTCTTCTTGATCGACTACACAAATAGGTTAGAATCATCAATTCCTGAAAAAATAGAAATGATATCGGTCTCCAAGGTAATTGATAAAATATCAAAATTCTTCGCCGTGACAAATTAATGGAAGCGTTAATTGTAAAAATTTCTTTTTTTGAAGCATTTTTTAAGGTTCATTATACAAAGGGGTTTAGATTAACCTATCCTATTCCTTTACCGACGTCTGTTGCAGGAATTTTTGGAGCCCTACTCGGTGTAACCAGGGATAGAATGAGGGAACTTCAAGAGTTTTTATTTGGCGCGAAAGTTGTAAAATATGATGGCTATGTTAACGAGACTACGACTTTCCTACAATATAAAAGTTACAAGGTGGAAAGAGGAGTCGCGCCGATGATCTTAATTAACAAACCTGTTTATTTGATGGCTATTGCTGGAAATGAAGAAAGAATTCGAGAGATAGAAAATAAAATTAGAGAAAATGTTGAGTTTCTGCCTTATGGAGGACAAAATGATTTTTTCCCAGAGGATTGGGCTGTGATAGGGAGAGATCCTGTTTCGGATTATGATGAAATAACAAATTATGCCCCGCAGGACTGGATTGACATGAAAATAGAGAATAACTTAAACATTGAACTACAAATATATCCGGTTATGCACACCTTATCAGATAATCCGAATTTCTATTTTTTAACTAGAGGAAGGTTAAAATTAAAAAGGAAAATACCTTGCACGAAAAGCGAAAAAATAGCCCTATATTATTTAAGAAACTTCAGAGTATCTTTATGATGTTTTTGGGCGTCAAAAAAATGGTAAATAAGTGGTCTGATCCAGATCATAAGCTGAGCCACGAAAATAAGGCAATTTCCCAGCATGTCAAAGAGATATTGTTGTTTATGGATAAGTGTCTAAAGTTTTATGATCTCGACAAGTACTTTGAAGTATTCGAGTTTTTCGCCAAATACCATGATGCAGGAAAGATGCATATTAACTGGAATCTGGACTCCAGAGAGGGTCATTCTCACCATTCATTAGAATATATGTTGGAGAAAAAAATCGAATATCGTGAAAAAACTTTAGATCCTGTTTTAAAGTTCTTAATCTTAAGGCATCATTCCTCTCTGTCTGAAACGATTAGCGACAAAATTATCGAATTGAATGGTAAAAGTCGCTCACTAAGAAATGTCTTCAATGTTCTTTTTAAAAAAGAAATGGACTATTTACTTGATTATATGTTGTCCAACAATATGTTTAATGTGATAGTGGACATAGTTGATGTTTTTGGTCTATTTAAGATCACCGATGTATCCTCAGCAAAAAACAAACCACCGAAATTGGAAAAACCAAGAATCACAGAAGATATTGTTAAGCGTATTATTGGAAAAAACATTAATGAAGACAGATGGAATGAGCAGAAGAGATTGTCCGAATTACCCGAAATTTCAATGCTTAGAGCATATACTGGGTGGGGAAAAACCGACGTTTCCCTTTTATTTTTGAGAGACAAAAATGTGTCCAAGGTTTTTTATCTACTTCCCACAATAACTGCCATAAATGGATTTTTCGAAAAACTTAGCAATGCAACTAATGAAGAAGTTTCAAAATATTTTTACTTTCTCGACGCTGAACTTAAGGAAGAGCATGAAAAGTTTGGAAATCTGTATTTCATAGAAAATTTTACCGCCACTTACAACATAACAACAATAGACCAGTTTTTAATATCTTTTTTACAGATTGGAAAGTACTATACTAGACGTGTAATGTTCAGAAATTCCGGTCTAATCATAGACGAAATACATTTATTAAATCCATTAATGCTAGACTTGCTGGCATATTTTATCAATAAATATAAGAGCATTTATAATTTCAAGGTTCTTTTCATGTCAGCTACTTTTCCTGATGCCCTGATTA
>JANXDN010000065.1 GCA_025058005.1 Candidatus Aenigmatarchaeota archaeon | reverse complement strand
GTTACAAATTTAAAACAAAACTTTTTAAATTACTTAATTCAATCAAGGTTTAGTGGTGAAAATGATAAGGAGACAGAGTATCGGAAGCTTGATAGGAGTAGCGATCTCAATACTAATACTAGGAATGGTTTTGTCAGTAGGAACTTACTTTACCACACAGATGAGAACAACACTTGCCAACCCAAACGCTACAAGCATTCTTGACAGGGTATTAATTGCATTCGGAACATTTGCCGATTGGATTAACCCACTTGCGTTTGTGGCAGTTGCTTCTGTTGTTATCTTAATACTAGTTGCTGTGTATCTCAGACTTAGGGGAGCAGTTGCAGTAGCTGGAGAGTGAAGTTAGTAAAGCTAAAAAAAGAATTTTAGACGGCTTTGTTTCTTTTTTTCTTTTTTAAAAAGATTTAAATAGTTTTAAAAACATAATTTAATTATGGAATTGCTGTTAGCCTTTTTGGGGAACGCATTCCTTTATGCTTTTCTATCTTGGATTTTGCCGGAAAAATTCGCACCTTTAAAAATTGCCTACCTTCTTCTCACATTTTTTTGTATTTGGGGAATGTTTGGATCAGTAGAAATAACAGACAGGCTTATAAATGTAACATTTAATCCGATAACAAACACGACAACAAAAATTGTAACATTTCAGCAAAAAGAGAATGTTGTAAATCTTGCATCGTATGCGCTATACATGAATTTCATTGCTTTTGGGATAACTGTAGCATATATAGTTATAGTGTTGATAATAGAATCGCTTAAACCTACTCAAAAAATAATTGAAAAAGTTGAAAATTATGAGTAGGGTTATGCGTGTAAGTGATGTTTTCTTTACAAAAATAAAGGGTATGGAAAAAGTCTTAGAATCTACATACAAAAGAAAATTCACAACGGTTGAGATAACTGAGAAGGTGGCTCTTGCATTAGATCTTGTGATTAAAAAGCAAAACAAAACAAGCTTTTTGGATTATGAATACAACATAAGACCGATAGTTTTATTTTTGAATAGCTACAAAAAAGGTAAGAAAAAAAGTGGCTTAAGGTTGGAAAAAATTTTAGATTTCACTCCAGATGTTACAAATCTTTTTAAATGATTTTTATAAAAATTAAAGTATGAGTAAAATAAAGAAATTTTTGAAAGAAACCAAGGCATTTTTCACTAAACCTTTGTCTGAAAAAGAAAAGAAACTTCTGAAGAATATTGAAAATGTTAATCTTTTTGGTGATATGGATATTTTTAAAGATAAAAATCCTAAAAGTGTGAAAGATGAAGTAAAAATGGTGCAAAGATTAGAAAAAAAGTGCAAACATTTGTTTTATGTTGAAGATTTTGAAACTCAAACACTACGATGTAAAAATTGCGGGTTAAAAATTAAAGCTTACGATCTAGGTAAAAGCTTGGGAAAAGAAGTTATGAAGAAAAGGGTTGTCGATCTCGATGATATATTTAATTTGTAAGGTGATGGAATGAAAAAGAGAAGGCTAAGAGCAAGAGATTTTGGGGATAATCCAAGAATAAGAAGAAGGTATGGTGAAAGGTCAAAAATACACCTAATGGAGCCTTGGGAGCGTTATTATTGGAAGATTAAAAAACTGAAGAAAATAGTAAATGCATAGGTGATGCAATGGATTTCATAGTTTTCAAGAAATATAATAGACTTTGGGCTATTCCTTCAAGCCAAGCAAACAAACCACAAATTAAATCATTGCTTGAAAAAGCCATTCTTGTTGAAATTCCTAAAAGCTTTGTTTCTGTACCTAAGGTTTATAAGATCAAAAAGGTTTTGAAACCACATAGGTATGTGAAAAGGGAATACAGACCTATGCCGTTGGGACTGCAAAAGCATATACTTATGAAAAAGGCGCAAAAGTATGGTGTGGCTAGTGACATATTGGATTGGGATGTTTTGGATTCAAAACTATCTTATTCAGAAAATGAAAAAAGCATAATGCAACAGATAAAAAGTTTAACTAGTGATTTGGATGTTTTGGTTGAACAAGTTGATAAAGAAAAGTTTGATTATGAAACTAGAAAGTTTATAGATGAATTGGTGTGGAAGTGGGAGAGTGGGGATTTTGAAACTTTTAAAGAATTTGGAATTGATAGAAAAAAAATTAAAAGTAAAGATGATTTAATGAAATTGCTTTTAGGGTGATGGTATGAATGAAAAAGATTTTATAAATGAATTGCTTTTTGGGAAGAAAATAAAAGAAGTAAAAAATAAAGATAAGTTTTTCAAAATGACCGGTCTAGATCCTTTCTTAATGTTTGCAGAAAGACCGGTTTTTGTCAAAAATGAGAAAACAAATGAACATTGGTTAATAGCAGATGTTAAAGTGTTTAAGGTAAAAAAAGGAGCAGAGAAAGAAATAATGAAGAAGATGAAAGAACTTTTCTAAAATCATTCACTACTTTTAAGGTATAATACTTTTGTAGTCTAGAAAAGTTTAAATACCACAGAAGTATAAAATAGTAGTATGGAAGAAAAAACTAGTATAAAAATTTCTATATCCACGAAAAAAGCATTAGAAAAATTGAAAGTTCATCCTAGGCAGCCTTATGATGAGGTTATTAAAAAACTGTTGGAGGAGTGGTTGAAGAATGAAATGGTTAGAAACAAAAGAAGGAAATTTGATAAATCTTGAAAATGTTGTTTTGATAAAAATTGAGCAATATTTCGAGAAATACAGAGTTGTGGCTTTTTTAAATGTATCTTCTGGGTGTTCAGATAATTTCGGGGTAGATTCAGAAACAATTTTTGAAGGATCAGAAGAAGAATGTAGGTTGTTCATGAATCTGTTAAGAAACAAACTGAAGGTGATAGAATGAAATTGGTTTGTCCCAACTGCTTACAAGAAAACGAATTCCAAAATTTTTCAAGCCTTTACACTTGTAGTTTTTGTGGTTTAAAGTTTTCAAATGAAGAATGGTTTAAGAAAACTCAAGAGAAAATGAAAGAAAAGCCAAAAGAGAAAAAGAAAACACTCGAGCTTCCGGCAAAAATTAGCCTTACAACACAAGGAAGTGTTATGCTAAGGATCTTCATTCCACAGAATTATTTAAGAAAAGTCATGCGATTGGAAGCATTACCTAAGGAAAAATTACCTAAGAAGGAAAAAAAGATTGGCGGTGTGTGATGGAAGTTTTGACTTTTGAGAAAATTGTTGAATGTTGGAAAAAGAGAGAGTTTCCA
>JANXDN010000064.1 GCA_025058005.1 Candidatus Aenigmatarchaeota archaeon | reverse complement strand
AAATGTTGGGGAGGATGTCGTGAAGATGAAATTTTAGAAGCTATTGGAATTGAGAAAAAAGAGATAAAGCAGGGAAAAGACAATACAGCGAAAAAGTTAATTGAGCTGGTGGAGAGGTTTGAGCTTTGGGTGAACCAAAATGGGGAAGAATACATAAGTCTTCCTGAAGGAAACCTAAGGATAGACTCAAAAGATTTTCGAAAATACTTACAACTTACTTTCTATCAAAGATATGGGAAAATTGCACATACACAAGCCGTTGTTGAGGCAGTAGCAACTTTAGCTGGGAAGGCTCTTTTTGAAGGGAAGAGATATAAAAGTTTTGTAAGAATTGGAAAAACGGAGGATTTCATTGAGATTGATTTATGCAATGGCTATGCAGTAAGAATTGAGAGGGAAAACATTCAAATCATAAAACCTTACTGCAAATTCGCAAAATCAGCAAGTGCTTTGCCTCTTCCTGTGCCTGATTTGAATATAGAGGGGGATGAGTGGAAACTTTTGAAACACTTTATAAACACAAACGATGAGGGAGTTGTTTTAATTTTAGGATGGTTACTCGGAACATTCAACTTAGATGGCGAGTTTCCGATTCTTAACATAGTTGGTGAAAGGGAGGGAATTGGGAAAACCACAACAAGTAAATTTTTAAAAAGTATAGTTGACCCAGCGGTTGTTTTGACTAAGCCATTACCAAAGACAGAAGATGACCTCCTGACAGTCTGTCTTCATAACCATATCGTAGCTTTCGACAACATATCCACGATATCTGATGCAATATCCGATGCTCTTTGCAGAATTTCAACAGGGTCAGGGCTTGCGAAAAGAAGACTCTATACTGATGCAGATGCAGTCCTGTATTTTGTAAAGAACCCAATAATTCTAAACGGGATAGACTTCTTTGCGGAGCGGAGGGATTTAAGAAGAAGGTGTATTCATGTTGAGTTAAAGAGATTGGAAAGACCAATACCGATTGAAAAGCTGGAGTCCGATTTTGCGGGCTTTCATTCAAAACTTCTTGGATGGTTATGTAGGGCTGTTCAGCTAACACTAAGAGAAGAAATGGACAAAGAGTTTAACTTGACTGATATGGCGAGTTTTGTTTCCTTCATTTGCAGAACCGAAAAGGTATTCCCTATTTCAGCTAACAGCTTTGTTGAGCTTTTCAATGCAAACAGATTTCATGTTAGTGTGGCTACCATTTCAGAAAACCCTCTCGTTAATTTCTTGCTTGAGCTAACGGAAAATAGAAATTGGGCAGGAACAATTTCAGAATTGCATGAGGTTATGGTTCAAAAGTTCCAAAACTCACATGTAAGAAATCAATTACCAAAAGACGCTAAATCGTTAAGCCGAAAAATAAGGAGGATTCTTACTGACTTGGAAAACATAAATATCGTTTGTGAGTTCTTTAGAGACTCAAAACATTCATATATCCACATTAAAAAAATTGAAAAAAATATCACCACAACACCATTATCACCACAACCCTTGAAAAATAAAGATTTTAGCGATGGTGATATTATGGTGAAAAATGGTGATATGTTAAATAACACCACAATATCACCATTAGGAAACTCTTTGAAAAATAAGATTTATGGAGACAATGGTGTTATGGTGATAAAAAATCCATCTTTTTTAACGGATGATGTCATTGACGGTTCGGACATCAATCCTGATGAAATTGAAATTTTGGAGGATGACGAAGTTGAAGGTTGAAATATTAAAGACATTAAAATATAGAGAAAAAATCCACAAAAAAGGTTCTATCATAGATATCCCCATCTCCACTTTTCACAAGTTGAGTCTTAAAGGTCTTGTAAGAGCATACTATCCTGATGTATCAGAAGAGGAATTGCCTTATCTTAAAAAAGAGTTTGAACTGCTTTTTGAGCAACATTTTAAAAGGCTCACAAAGATTCCTGTTTCCATCTCAGAAATCAAAACACAGAATCCTAACCTCTACAAAAAACTGAAAGAGGCTGAATCAAGAATGGATGAAGCTTTCCTTTCTTTTGACTATCAAACTTTTACCTCTTCAATGGAAGCAATAGAGAGTGCTTTAAAGGAATTTGCACATGCAGAGGTTGCTTAGTATAAAAGAAGCATGTGAAATCCTAAGACTGTCAAAGAGAACCCTTTATAGCTACATAAAATCAGGCAAGCTTCCCTGTGTAAGGCTTTCAAGTAAGGCAATAAGACTTAGGGAGACAGACATAATGGAGTTAATCTCAGAGAGAACCATCATATACGAGCCTACAGAGAAGACAGAGGCGATAGCAAAAAAAGTTCTTGAAAAAATTCTCTCCAAGGGTTAAATTATGAAAAAGTTCTTTGACAAGCTCAGCAAACCTTGCATTGCCACGGATAAGGAGGTAGGCTATGGGATTGTTTAAGCGTGGCAATGTATGGTGGGCTTCTGTTACCCATAATGGCAAACAGTATCGTTTTAGTTGCAACACTCAGGATAAGACAGAGGCTCAGGCTGTGTATGCAAGAGTGTTGCTTGAGCTTAAAAAGGGCAATGTAAGGATAGAAAAAAAAGAACCTGAACAGAAAAAGTCCACTCTCACTTATGCTGAATACTATCAGGAGCATTACCTTAAATGGTGTAAAGGAAGACATGCATACTATAGGATAAAAAGATATCTTCCATCTGTTCTTCCAGAGTGGTTTAAAAGGCTTAAAATCTATCAAATTACTAACAAAGAAGTTGAACTACTTCAGAATCACTTCATGGATCAAAACTATTCAGTGGCTACCTGTAACAGATACCTGAGCATAGTTAAAGCATCCTTCACGAAGGCTGAAGAATGGGGACTTATCACAGAACAGCAACTTAAGGCAATAAGGAAAGTAAAACCTCTTAAAGGAGAGATTAGCAGACTTAGATTCCTGACTGAAGAGGAAATCCAGAAGCTTCTATCACACTGTGATAATCACATCTACCCAATAGTATTCACTGCGATTAATACAGGAATGAGAAAAGGAGAGATACTGAACCTTAAATGGGATAACATTGACTTCAGAACTGGCTTTATCTATCTGGAAAAAACCAAGAATGGATACCGTAGAGAAATCCCAATGAATGAATCACTGAAAGCACTTCTTAGGAAGCTACACAGCCAAAGAAGACTTGATACAGACTATGTATTCGTCAATCCGCAGACGGGTAAACGATACACGGAGTTTAAAAGAAGCTTTGCCACTGCTCTTAAGAAAGCTGGAATAAGGGACTTCAG
>JANXDN010000063.1 GCA_025058005.1 Candidatus Aenigmatarchaeota archaeon | reverse complement strand
TTGTGGGTTTATCTTCTTTTTGAGGAAAAGATTTTAGATGAGCTTGGTTTGTAGAATCTATATTTTAACTTCTTTCTTTTCCAAAATAAAACTTAGCTTTCTTTAAAGATTCTTTAGCATTCAAGGTTGTGTAAAGTTTAACAGAACTCTAGAAACAATTCAATTCTTTTCCAAGTTTTTTTGTCTAAATAATTCTTTGAGATATCGAATAAAACAACTTTCCATAAATTTGTTCTTTTTTTGACTTTTTCTACTGCTTGTCGGGAGTGATAAATAGAGTCAACATTTTTTAAGTGAAATTTTAGCTATACTTCAAAATCATCTTTTGTTTTCTTCGAAAAGAGTTTTGACAGAAAGGAGTTAGATTTTATAATCAATTTTTTTTCTATTACTCTATTATTTGTGATCAAATATTTAAATAGAAATTCTTTGATAAGTTTTATATATACCTTGTAAAGGATAAAATTCAAAATAATTTTTTTCATCAAACCAAGCACATTTGAAGTCTTTTACAGCTAACTTTGTTCTACTAGCTAAAGCTAGAGCATAAATGGTTAGTTGGTTTACCGCGTTTACCTTTTCTGCACATGGTTTGTAGTCTAAAATGTGAACTAAACCGTTTCTAATTTGGAGAATGTCTATATGTCCAGTTATAGGAGTTCTGTAGTTTTCAAGGTCAAAAACAAAGTTTTTATTTTTAAAGTATTTTATGTCATTTTTCGTCAGATATACAGGAATCTCACAAGCTACTGTTACAGAATCGTTCGTTATCATAAAATTTTGAACGACTTGATGCCTTTCTCTATTATTTTTTACCAACATTAAAGCTAATTCTGTGAGTTTGTTGGCGATGTTTTGCTTTCTCAACTTTTCTATGTCTAAGAGTTTTGCTTTGATTGAACTAGCTCTTTTGTTTAGTTCTTCGTCTTCTATCGTAAAAATGTGGTGAGGAAAGTCCTCTGATTGAACAAACTCTAAGTATTTTTTTAGAGATTCAAGTTTTTCTTTTGGTAGCTCATCTTTTCTTATTTCTAACTTTGGTTTGTGGAGCAAGAAGTTGTAGATTTGTCCATGATTTAGTTTCTTAGAGATTATCATGTTTTTATCGATTTTCAAAGCTCGTTTTCTTATCTTTAAGAATGTGCAAATTTCTTTTAAATCTTTCAACCATTTTCTCAGAGTTTGTTCAGGTAGTTTTATTTTATAGCTAATTGATATCTTTTTGACAACTTCTTTTGCTGTGTAGCCTAGATTGTATAGAGATATGGCTTTAAGTATTATTTTTTTGTTGTAGTGCTTGCCTTTTATTCTTTTTTCTGTGAAAAATTTTCTACAGTTTTTGCAAAAATAGATTTGAACTTTTTCACCAGATTTTAATTTTCTCTTTCCATGTTTTTCTGTTAGTGTTGATTTGCAATTTGGGCATTCTGTCAGTGTTTGTGGATGTTGCGGTTTGTTTATTTGGTTCATAATTTTTTTTACCAAACGAGTTTTATATTTCTATCAAACGGGTTTTGAATATAAAAGACGTTTGGTAGCAAACGAGTTTGGTATGTGGTTGGCAAACGAGTTTTATATGTTGAGGTGTTAAATTTGGGGGTTTTGGTGGGGTTTTTGAGGGGTTTGTGGGGGTGCGGTTTTGTTTGAGTGGTTTCGGTGGGCTGGTTTATGGTGTGTTTCTGTAAGAGAGGTTTAAGGGTTGGGTGGGTTTGTTTTAGAAAAGAGTTTTTTGTCCCGTGGCCGCCTTTTTAAACTATCATTTTATCCTGATGTTTCCGCTGCCGCCTGTTATCAATAGATTTCCGCCCCCTCCCGAAATTCTTATCCAAGTTTCTTCCGGTCCTATTGATATATTAAGAAATTCTTCTGGGCCAGTGGTTGTTGTTGGTTCTGGAGAAGAGAATTTACGGACAATTATATCATCTATTCTATGTTCGTTTGTCGCGGCACCTGTCCTTCCACCAAAAATAGTTTGACCAATCCCATTTAATGCGTTTGATTGAGGAGAAGTATCACAAGCATCGACCTTTAGAATTCCATCGTAGTAAATTCTTGCGCAAACTGTATTGCCAGATCTCCAATAGTATACCTCGGCTGTATGCCACACACCATTATCTATCGTCCCTTCACTAGCACAAGATATTCCAGCTCCATTACCTACTGTACTTTTTGTAAAACAAATTCTATCTTGATATTCATCAAAAGTGAAATGATAACCGCCATTTACTATATCTTCTTGTGTATTAACATAACTCGAATCATAAACCCCTAACCAAACTGCATCAGCACCGTTTCCACCACCAGCCCAAAATCTGAATCTAGCATAAAAACCTTGAGAGCCGGGGTTAAAATTATAATAAAGATATCCTGTTTGCCAAGTTGTAACAGGAGTTAATCTAACCCATTTATTTGTTGAGTCGTAAAAAGCTGAACCAGCTAATGTTCCTAATGGGGTTGTTTCCATATCTTCATAAATAAACATCGTAGCACTCACGTTGCTTAAAGAAGTAGCGCTTGGATTTCCGTAATACATGTAAATGGTTTTTGTTGATGAGGCAGGAATGGATGGTACTCTAACCCAGATTCTTGTGTTGGTTGTTCCGCAACCAGATTCGAGCCAATAATTTAGTAAAGTTACACCGTCGCTGTCGGTGAATCTTATGTCCCCACAATCCCATCGCATTTTACCTTGAGAAATTAATGTTTGTGTATCGACAATAACTAAAACTTGATAGTTTGTTAAGGTATTTGAATTTTGTGTGTTGTTGATTGTTATTCTGTATAACCAGCCAGATATACCAGGAGTGGAAATTGATGTGACAGAGGGGTTTCCGTAGTAAACATAGAAGCTAGTGACACCAGAAGGAAGCGAGATATTAATTCTGGTTGTGGCAGAATTACAACCAGCTAAACTATAGGAAAAATTTCTTGTCCAGAAGGCTGCGTCAAAACTTCTGCTGTCTGTAAATCTTATATCACCACAATCAGATCGCATTTTACCTTGAGAAATCAAAAGAGCCGTGTTTAGAGTTATGTTAAGATTAAGTGAACCGTTTATCTGTCTTCTGCAGCAAAAAATCGGATCATCGTAGAATTCGACGTCGAAATAACTAACCTTTCCTTTGATGTTTTCGGCTATTATTCTAGCGGTGTAAGCTTTTCCCACTTCCACGCTGTGGACGAACCATTTAGATTCAAAAATTCCATAAGTTTCGTTTCCGTAAATTTGTTTTAGCTCTATAGTTT
>JANXDN010000062.1 GCA_025058005.1 Candidatus Aenigmatarchaeota archaeon | reverse complement strand
AGATTCCGGGTTCAAGAGTAATAGGCTTGTGCTCTTCATGAACTACTGATATAGGGCTATCCACCTTAAGATATAAAGTTCCATCTTTCTCATAAATTCTTACATTTTCGGTATCTTCAATTACATGAGCATGCCCTGTAGCCTCACCCCGAGCAAGCACATATCTTTCTGTCCTTGGTGTGACATCTTCTGCCCCACTAGGAAGTTCTTCAATTTTTACAAAATAAACATCACCCTGGACTTTTAATACCGGTTTCATAGTTTCACCCCATACCTTGGTTAAAAATTTACAAATTTTCCTCTCGTTGTCCATATTAAAACCGTTACAAAAATGTGACATAAAAAATTTTTCCTTTTCCACCCCACAAAAATAGGATCCGATCAGAGTTTTCTTCCACCTGAGGTTAATACGAACAAAGAACTGTTATGATAATTTAGACAAAGGGAAGGATAAAACTCTATAGAACAAAAAAGTAAACCCATCTAGACAGCATTTTAACAATTGCCATACCGAAAGATATCACAGCGCCACAAAAAATTGCTTGATAACTTCATGATTCTCATTTCCAATTTTTGATCATTCTCAGCCTTTCGCCCTATCTAAAACTTTTCAATCTTTTGCTCAAGCCACGTCCTTAATTCCCCTGCTTTGAGACCTTTGAGGATGGTATGGCGATCCCTCCA
Source organism: Candidatus Aenigmatarchaeota archaeon (assembly GCA_025058005.1). Taxonomy (GTDB): domain Archaea; phylum Aenigmatarchaeota; class Aenigmatarchaeia; order CG10238-14; family CG10238-14; genus JAHLMN01. The sequence continues at coordinate 2,562 of JANXDN010000062.1, read as the reverse complement.
AATTGCCTTGCGCGTAATGTCAATTCCTGCTTTTTCACAAATTTGCATTGCTTTTGCTGCTACCTCTTCATCTATGACTCGCGGACCGAATCCTCCAATACCACTCCTAAGTGTACCTAACTCTTCAAAATCTGCGTTATCCGTAACTATCCAAATAGCTGCTTGGCGAACTGGAAAAGGTGCTTTTGCCATTTCTAAAATTGGTATCAGTTTTTCTAATTCTTTTTGAGTTGGTGAGTATTGGACAGTGAAATTATGTTGAGAGGAGGGAACATCTTTATGCATGTTCGCACAGGCTGCTTCTATTACAAGTGTTTTCCAACTATCAGTGTCCAATGTGACTTCTTCTCCTTTTGTTGCAACCATATTTTGAACTGAGCGGTCAGTTGAAACAAAATAAGTACCTGCAGGGATAAGAACGATTAACCGATATGGAACCTTTCTGCGCAAACTCACAACAATGCTTTCAATATCTCTACCGTGTACCTTAATCTCTATCTTGTCTTCCTTTAAGAAATCAACAAGATGCTTTTTTTGTTCTGAAGCTATTGAAAATTCCGAAAGAAGCATCACTCCCACCATCAGGACCACAATAATGACTGCAATCTTTTTCATCTTTATTTCACCTCCTGCTCTTTCTTTAAGGTAAATTCTTTAAAAAACTATGCGTTTTTGCTTCCTATGATCTTCTTTTTTTCCACAGTCTTATAAGAATCCCTGCAGTAATGCCTCCAATAATACCCGATATAATGCCTCTCAAAACTTGGGAATCTGTTAACTGAAATAGGCTAACTGAAAGAATAAAAGAAAATATTAAAATTGCTGCAGAAATAGCTATCTTAGAAAAGATATTTAGTTTTTCTACTTTTTTACTATTTACAGACTCTTTATTTTGGACTTGAGATGAAGTGCTGTGTTTTTGCCGTGCCTCTTTCCAAGCACTCAGAATCCAAGGTGTTTTACAATCTGTTAGCTCTCCATTATGACCTATCCGAGCTGCCAAAACGAGAGGTTCTTTATCCACTGTCTCAGAGTTCAACAAACCTGGAAGACAAAGGAAGCAAGCCCCTTGCAGTCGTTTTGCTTAAAGCTTCTCTTACCAAAGCTATATGTGAACTATCATTTGATTCAATAGCAATACAATAATGATTTGCTTTTCCCTGCAGAGGCTCTTGTATCACCATCCTTAAGTACAGAGCCTACAAGCTTAGTCGTATCAACTGATTCAAAAAGAATTTTATAGGCTTCTTTACCATACCAATCACCAAGTTCTGATATGTCAAATAATATCCCTACTTTGAACCTTTCATATTTCAAGCAAAAATCCTTCTCCCCTTATAGTTCTTATATATGTGCTACCATGGGGATCAAGGCGTTTTCTAAGTCTGTAGACTACCTGTCTGACTTCTTCGGTGGTTACGGGATAAAGCTCTGACTTTACCCTTTCAGGCCACACGTACTTCATAATTGACTCAATGCTTACTATTTTGTTTTTGTTCTCATAAAGTATTTCAAAAAGCTTTAACTCCTTACCAGTAAGCTCAAATTCTTTTTGGTGAATTTTTACTTTTCTTTTTTCCTTTTCAAAGATCAGAGAATCCTTTAAGTAAATATCCGTATAATCAAGAGTCTCCCCTGGTTCATAGTTTAAACGACAAACCAGAATAGCCTCTCTGTTTGCCAATACAATTGTATCTCTGTCTTTTAACTTATAGTATTTACCCTTGACTAACTTTTTTTGATTTATCCAAGTTCCATGTTTGCTTAAATCCTGAATATAGTATCCGTCATCCCTGCATTCAATCACCGCATGGATTCTTGAAATAAATAGACTCTTAAAACTGATATCTGCTTTGTGTTCTCCATAAGACCTTCCAAGAATTATTCTCCCAGTACTTGGAAGAGGCAAACACTCATTTTTCTCGTAAGGTTCTCCTTCTAATATCACTAAAAAATTATGTTTTTCCATTTAACCCGGAGCTTTACTAATTGTTAAGGTTTCATCTCTTTTAACTAAATTTCTTTCTTCTCCATCCTCAAAAGTCTTTCTCTTTCCTCTTTAGTTAATTCTTTTACAGGAATTCTGCATCTTTCAGACAACACCAGTGCTATGTCTGTTATTTATCTTATTGTTTTATCCTGCTGTTCCAAAAAGGATTATATCCCATCTCGGCAAAGATAAACCAAGCAGTTGAACCTATGTGAAGCCTTCTAAAGTATTGCCAGTCAAACCCTGTAGTCAGTCCATCCGCACTTGCTGCTACAATTCCTTTACCATTGCTGTTTATTGCCTGAGTTTGAGCTTTTCTTAACTCTGAAAGATATAAATTAGCCTTGTTCCATTCTCCAATCATCTGATAGGCTATAACCATCTGAGCTGTTCCTTCAAACCATACATGATCTCTATCGTTATTGAAATCAAAACCTTTAAAACCGTCTGCTTCTACATAACAGTTTTTCTCCGCCCAAAGTATGCCTCTTTTATATTTATTCACATCAAGTAGAGCCATCAAACCCCAAGTGTTTACATCTAAAGGAACATTCTGTTTGTTGATGGTTACT
>JANXDN010000061.1 GCA_025058005.1 Candidatus Aenigmatarchaeota archaeon | reverse complement strand
ATCCCCAACATAGGCAGTTTTTCGGCAATTTCCTCTATGCTCAAAGGTTTGCCCACCAAATTGCAAAAGTCCTTTCTATTTACCTTTATTGTAGGCATTTTTATCCCCTAAAAAACTTTCAAATACCTCTAAATATTTATTGTAGTTTTTTATTTCTTCTGGCTTTACCCATTTGTAGGCAGCGTTTTCCCAGTTAAGTTTTACTTTATCGTTTTTAGCTTCAACTAACACAGGAAACATGTGCCATGTAATGCCCAAGTTTTCATCGATATAAATAATTTTTTTCCCTTTCCTTAGAACTCTTGTGTCAAGACAAGTTTCCTCCTTTACTTCTTTTATAGCTCTTTTTTCAATTGATTCCCCATCTTCTATTCTTCCATGCACCACCGACCATTGATTGGGATAGGTTGCTACACGTTTCGACCTTTTAAGTAGTAATATCTTTTCTTGAAACTTGACAATTACAGCAACAGTTTTTCTCACAAACATGAAATTTCTATCATCAAAATACTTTGGTAATTCACTCACGTCTTTGACGAGATAAATGACATTACTACTCAAAAATTCTTCGGCTTTTGTTACACCAGACAAACTTCCTATAAAATTCACACCGGCAGATTTTGCTGCTTTAAAGTCTAGCAGACTATCACCCACATATATTGCTTCTTGTGGTGCGATATCTAATTTTTTTAATGCCAATAATATAGGCTCAGGATGAGGTTTATGCATTTTTGTATCTTCCGCATGAACCCTTATATCAATAAGCTTAATATTTAGCTTTACAGCTTTTAGAACTTCATCCGCATATTTCCTATTGCTGCCAGAAACTATACCAATTTTAATCCCATGGCTTTTTAATTTCTTAAGTGTGTGGTTTGCTTTTCCCAGAACCTTTATTTTCCCATACATCTTCTTCAAAAATTCATTAGCAGTTTTTTTAAACAATTCTACATCTGCTTGGGGAATTAAGCTAACTATAACATCATCCCACTTCATACCTATAAGTTTGTAAAGAGCCTCTTTTTTGCAGGTCGGGTAACCCAATTTTCTCGCTGCCATATTGTGCGATTTCCATATAAAATAAGGACTATTTACAAGAACGCCATCTAAATCAAATAGAACAGCTTTTATTTTCATTTCAACCACACTTTTACTTCTCTTAACTGCTTTAAATCGTTCCAATACAATTCTCTTATGTCCTTTATCTCATAATTCATCATTACTATTCTATCAAAACCAGGGCCCCATGCTAATACAGGTATATCTTTACCGAGTAAAGGCTTAACAACCTCAGTTCTGAAAATGCCTGCGCCACCCAATTCTAGCCAAGTTTTATGTTCGGGATGCCAAACTTCTATTTCTGTAGAGAGTTCGGTGTAAGGGAAATATGCAGGCCTAAATCGTGCTTTTGAAAATCCTAATTTTGAGAAAAATCTTTTCAAGTAAAACAAGAAATGTTTAAAGTTTGCATTTTCATCAACTACAATACCTTCTGTTTGATAGAATTCTGCTAAATGTTTCCAGTCTACAGTTTCATTCCTAAACACCCTACCGACAGCGAAATATTTTGCAGGCAAAGCACCATCTTTTATATCTTCTCTTAATTTAGCTAGAGTTCTCGCGGAAAGTATTGTTGTATGTGTCCTCAAGATGCATTTTTTTGCTATTTCTTCATCCCATTTGTATTGCCAACCCTTTGAGTTGCATGTCCAACCGTTTTCATGCGTTGCTTTAACTGCTTGTACAATCTCAGGTGAAGGAAGCCTACCTTTTTCTGGTTTTGCCATGTAAAATGTGTCGGCCAAGTCTCTTGCAGGATGGTCTTGTGGTTGGAAGAGTGCGTCAAAATTCCAAAAGGATATATCTAATATGGGACCAGTCATTTCTTTAAAGCCTAACTCTATCCAAATCCTTCTTATGTAATCAATTATTTGCATCATAAAGTGTCTTTTTGCTGGATAAATTTTCGGTGTCGGTAATTTAACATCATAAGCTCTCAATATAGCTGTTTTCCATTCACCCTTTTTAAGCACTTGTGGAGTTATTTGTGAAATTTCTTTGAGTAGCTTTATTTTACTTGCAATTTTTTTCCCTTCTTCTGTGAGAAACACCTCCTTTTTCCCTTCTTGTTTAAGCTTGAGTAAACCTCTTTTCACAAGTGTATCTATTATTGGTCTATCTTGTTGAGCAAAACTTTTTTCCCCTCTTAATACATCTGAAAGTATTATTTCTTCTTTCGTCTTCCTAAACAGAGCTTCCTTTCCCTTTGGGGTTATGCTAACAATACCATCGGAGATTGAAATCCATTCATTTCTTTTTGCCCACGCTATGGCTATGGAAAAGTATTCTACTCTACGTTTTAACTCTTCTATAGATGCTGTGTTTTTTTCTACTTGTTTAAGTAACTTTTTCTCTGGCAAACCACCCTGAGCGTAAGCATTGCCTTCAAGTGTGAGTTCGATAAACTCTTTCACATGCTCCTTTACGCCGACATAACCTTTTATTTTAGCCCACAAGACAGCTTTTTCTACAGCATCTTTGCTAAGCTTTAACTCTTTTGCCAAAGTATCTATAGAGGCAATTTTATTTTTTTCCAAAAACTTTATGATTCTTTTTTCGTGTTCGTGAAGTTGAGAAATTTTTTCTTCTAATGCAGCCACAATTATATTTTTTGTAAGCAAAACTAATAAAGTTTGGTAAAATATTTAACCTGTTGTTAACATGGATTAAACTCCTCTAATTAGAAAAGACGATATTTTTCAATCTTTTTATTTTTTCATTATCTAAAAATATATTGAATGAAAATCAAAGGAAGAGTAACAGTAATTTCATATGAAAAAGGAATATTCTATATTGATACAGATCAATATAAAAATGGAAGAAGCATTATTTTTAGAGTTCAACCGACAGAGAGATTATAGATTTTCTTTATAGGAGAAGAGGAGAAATCGTCTCTCTAGAGATAGAGAACTTAAGGTTAATAACCGACACGAAAAGAAGATTTACTGTGCTTTATAGTGGAGACGTCGAAAGATTATTAAATTAATCTCTCAAAATAAATTTCTCTATCTTACTCTTTGCTTTCTCCCTTTCTTCTTGATGTTTTTTAAGAAAAACATTCAACTTCTCTATCAATATCTCTTTCAACTCACCTGTTAATAGCTTACCAGACTTGTAATCTTCGTATATCTTTTTCAATTTCGCATCATCTTCCTCAAAAAACGTCAGCCATTGATATGACACATCTATGTCGGGATTTCCACCTTTT
>JANXDN010000060.1 GCA_025058005.1 Candidatus Aenigmatarchaeota archaeon | reverse complement strand
AATACCAAAGATGCTAGGTTTTAATAATGCAGTATTAATACATTCAGAGAAGATTAGAAAAAGAGTGTTAAAAAATTCGATCACAAGAGATTTTATGCCTATTTTTAAGTTGCCATATTTTATGGATTTAAATCTATGTCGAAACTAATTATATTCCAATTCTTATATTTCCTATGTTGTCAAAGAATAAAACTGAAGTGCCAGAGGTAACGTTTAAAGTTCCAACAACAGTTAGTTTTTCTGAAGGTGAAGTAGTGCCTATACCAATATTACCAGCAGACTGATAAATCACAGAACTATTTATACTGCTACTACTATTCCACATTGCTATATAACCTAAACTACCTGAACCAGTTACACCTCCTGGCCCAACGCCAGGAGTTTCGCAAACAATCGTATCGCCTAATTGTCTTATAAATTGCCCAGCAGGACAAGCAGATGGATAATTAGTAAGATTTTGCCACCCTAATTCACCAGACCAAGCAACATTCAAACTATAACCGCTTAATCTTGCCCAAGGCACTGTGCCACCTTGCAGGCTACCAGACCAGAATACATCGCCAGCTACATGTAAAGGATAGAGAGGGTTTGCGCCAACACCAACATAACCAGTAGTGCCGTTGACTATGAAATAAATTTGTGACGGCGTCGATACATTATGAATGATGAAATTTCTACTTTCTACACTATTAATTAGCAAGAGCATCATCACAATTATTTGCATTAATAGCATTTTCATTTTCTCTCACCAAAAAATTCTTTCAATATTTCTTCTAATGCAGCAGAGACAGAAGGAAAACCCTTCTTTTTTCTATAATCTTCCAAAGCTTGCCAATATTTGATTTCAAGTGAAACACTCTTACTTGACTTCACACTTTAACACCTCTTTTCTCAAGAAGTTTAGATATTTTATTAAACACAAACTTTGCTTTATCTAAAGCATCTCTTGAGTCCCCCTCTGTAAAACCATTAACCGGGCTCCAAATTTCTGTTTTTCTTTTAAATGGATATCTTGAAATTATCCAACTTTTTTCCAAACTCTTTGCATATTCATAACTTTCTTTATCTAATACATCTTTAACCATATCCGCAACAAAATGACTTTCAACAAATTTTCCACTCAAAACTAAAATAGCCTTTATAGCCTTTTCAACCGCTTGTTGAGAGTGATAAATAGAGTTGTTGAAATTTTTTTCTTTAAACAAAACTTCTGCTGCCTCTAAATCCTTTTTAGCTGTCAACAAAAATTGTTTTGCTAAACCAACTCTTTCACTCTCCATTCCTTTCCACCCTCAACATAGATTGGATCAAACTTTTCTATCCAACTTTTAGCTTTGTTCAAGTTATTCACAAAGTTTCTTTTACCTAAAAGTATTTTATATCCTGTTAACACGCCAAAAAGCAAGGGGTTTATAGGGGTAAAAATTTCTTCAGGCTCAACTAAGATAGATGAAATCTTTATTTTGTGTTTGCTATAAATTTTGCTTTCTAATTTTGCTACTAAATCAAATCTTTCCTTTATGTCTGGTAAATCCTTAACTATTATCAAAACATCATAGTCGCTATATTTAGAAGCATAACCCTTTACCCTAGAGCCAAATAAAACTATGCTTACAAGATTTTTGCCAAACTTTTTTTTGCATGCCTGAACAAACTCATTTAACGCTTTCACACTTTAACACCTCTTTTCTCAAGAAGTTTAGATATTTTATTAAACACAAACTTTGCTTTATCTAAAGCGTCTTCTGCGATTTCTTTTGTGTATTCCTTTAAAGGGTCCCACATATAACCTTTTCCAACAAATGGATATCTTGGTCTAATCCAATGTTTTTCAAGAGATTTTAAGTTGAGCACAATTTCATCCAAATCTTTTTTGTCGATTTTTTTCAAGAAGACCCTTTTGAACCATAAACTAATTTTATGATCTTCAACAAATGCATTTTCCAAAATTAACAAGGCTTTGCACATCTTTTCAGCAGATTGTTGGGAGTGATAAGTAGAATCAGAAAAACAATTATTTCTAAGCAAGATTTCGGCTACCTTTAGATCTTCTTTTGCTCTCTCAATCCATAATTTTGCTATTTTTTTGCTATTTTTGTCAAATCCCATTTTTTTCCACCGTAAACAAAAAGTGGGGCACTTCTCATTACAAGTGGCAAAATATCTTTTTTCAAAATCTTTTCAAAGAAATCATTTTTGTCATAAATTATTTTATATCCTGTCAAGATGCCTAAGAATATAGGGTTAAAATGTTTTGCTGCATTTTTTATATCTTTTTTTGTAGATAAAACAATCTCTAAATATATATCGTCTTCCTTAAAAAATTTCCATGAGATTTCTTCTGCAATCCTGTCTCTTTCCCAGAAATTTTCTGGCAAATCTTCAACAATAACTAGCAAGTCAACATCACTTGTTTTTCTTGCCGTTTTTCTTGCATGACTGCCGAATAGGACTATGCTTACAAGTTTATTGCCAAACTTTTTCTTGCATGCTTTAACAAACTCGCTCAAAACTTTTTCTATACATTCAATAGATGGTTTATTAGTTTGTATTGCCATGAAAATCACCTTTTTAACCAACAACCAATTTTGCTCAATTCAAACATCACTCTCTCTTTTTCATCTTTTACCATACCATTTTCTCCAAAATCTTTACCATAAATTTTTCTGTGATTTGTAAGCATGCTCAAGGGGAAAACACTTCTTTTAACATTTGATTTAAAATTCTCTCTATCTATCAATAATATCGATATAGGAATTCCAAAAATCTCAGAAGGTTCTGAGGAAATTTTGCTAACATTATTTTTGTAATCCTTTATTATGACTAGCACGTCTATAGAGTCAAGCTTTAAAGAATATAGGTATGAACTGAAAATTGCTATGCTAAATGGCTTAACTTTCAATATTTCTCTAATTTCCTTCTCCAAATCTTTAATCAACCTTTCTTCTAATTTTATGAATTCAAATACCTTTCCCGCAAGTCTATTGGGAGCTTTTTTGCAGAGAAGACCTTTTCTAATTTCTAAAAGTCTGTTTGTTGCTAATTCTCTTAAACATTTGCTAGCTCTTGATTTCGATATCTTTGAATCTCTAGCTACGTCTGACACTTGGAATGTGGAAAAAAATTCGACTATTTTCATTTTTATCTTTGTATCCAAAACATTAATTGTCGTTAGAAAATTTTTCAAGCTTTGATTTAGATGTATTTCTATTTTTCGAACAATAGTCAATAAAATAAAACATTTTTTCATATTCTTAAATTCAAAAATATATTTTTGAGATGAAATTATGATTTCAGTAGCACCGCTAAATTT
>JANXDN010000005.1:2580-12425 GCA_025058005.1 Candidatus Aenigmatarchaeota archaeon | reverse complement strand
ATGCTGAGATTTTAGGGGTAATAACAGCTGAAGTTTTAAATGCTAGAAAGAAATTTTTTGAAATAGATGTTAGTGGAAAAACCAAAAAAGAAATTTTAGATGAAATATTGATAAAAATTAAAAGAAAAAATAAAGAAAAAATAATAGATTGGGTTAAATCTGGTTTTGAGCCTAGACCATAGTCTTAAATTATTTTTTTACAGTATTTACTTATAGCGCATGATGCGCATTTAGGTTTTTTTGGTTTACAAACATTTTGTCCCCAAACTACAAGCAAATCGTTATATATTTTCCAATATTTTTTTGGTACAAATTTTTTTAATTCAAACTCGGTTTCTTTTGGATTTTTTGTTCTTATTAAACCTAACCTATTGGAAATTCTATGGACATGAGTATCCACAGCTATAACATTTTTGTTAAATGCATGTGATAAGACTATGTTAGCTGTCTTTCTGCCAACCCCTTTTAGTTTTATTAATTCATCAAATTCTGAAGGGACACTACCATTGTATTTTTCAACTATTGTTTTTGAAATCTCCTTAATTCTTAAAGCCTTTGTTTTATAATAATTAGCTGGTTTTATTGCGTTTTCAATTTCTTGTATGCTTAAATTTAACACATCTTTTGGTGTTTTAGCAAGTGAAAACAGCCTTTTACTTGCATCAATTGTTACATAATCTTTGGTCCTCAAGCTTATCAGGCATGAAATGAGTATCATGTAAGGGTCTTTTTCTATTTGGTTCATTGCTGTATTTTCATACTTTTTAACTTCTTTTTTCAATATTCTTATTATCTCGTCTATGTTTGACACAAAAATCACTTTTTTAGTAAAACTATCTCTCTTCTTGTTATTTGATCTTTATCAGCATCTATTATAGTTTTTTTGTTTTCCAATAAATTTGCACGAGAAAAACCGGATAGTTGGCATAATTTTTCTATATCAACTTTTACTTCAAAACCATCTTTTGTTAAAAAATTTGGAAATACAATACTAACTTTAGCGTTTCTTTTCAGAATATTATAGCTTTGACATAAAAATTCGGCATACATTTTTTCAAGATTTTTTATAATTTCTTCTGCTTCTTTTTTTGTTGGCTTGAACTTTAATGGCGGCCCCAAGTAAGGCTCTGTGACTATACAGTCTATGCTTTCATTTTCAAAGTATTCCGAAAGTTTTGTTGCGTCACCCTCAAATATATCTGCATTACTCGTTATAGAATATATTTTTCTTATCCATTCGATGTTTTCTTTCGACCACTGAACACATTTATTATCTTTGTCAATTCCTATTGGTTTTATTCCCATTATTAAAGCCTCCTGTAAAATCGTGCCAATTCCACAGAACGGATCGAGCAACACATCACCAGGTTTAGCAGCCAAGTTTATTAAAATTTTAGCCAATCTAGGAGGTATAGAAAATATTGGTCTTTGTTTCGGTCTTTCGACGTCTCTTTTTTTAAACTCAAAGGGATTGTGAACTGAAATAGTAAGAAAGATTTTTTGAGAATTTTCACTCCTTATAACTATTATTTCTTTGCCGTTGTTTTTAAGGAGTTTTTTTGTAACCTCAAAATGTTTTAAGCTAGTAGTGTTAGTATATCCAGAAGAAACAATTTTGTATTTTACTTTATATTCTTTAAATTGAGTTTTAATGTTTTGTTTCAATTCTTCATAAAATTTTCTATTGTTTGGGTAAACGCTTAGACCAATTCTTACTTTTTCTTCATATTTGTTAAAAACGTCCCTAAATTGGAAATCTTTAGAGATGTACTTGCCTATTTTTATAGTGCCTCCTAGATCATTAATTAAATGAGTTATAGCAATATTTTCGATAGATATAATGGCATAATCTTTTTTGAACTCTAATAGCTTAAAGTTTATCTCTCTGTTTTTTAGATAATGAATTATCTCAGATATGGATAGCGCGTGGTTTTTTCCTAATATAAAACAATACTCCATGAAAAATCACTTTAGCAAACCTTCCATTTTTTACCCCATTTACCAAACATTTCCAAGATTGGTAATATTTCCTCGCCTTTTTTTGTTAAAAAATATACGTGTTTGTTTTTTTCCTTTTTTACAGCAACAATTTTTACTTTGATTAAATATTTTAAGTTTTGGGACAAAGTTTTAGAGCTAATTTTGCAAACTCTTTTCAAGTCGTTAAAACATTTATTTCCCTCTGACAAATATCTGATTATAGTCAATCTTGGCTTTGTCCCAATAATTCTTATAGATCCTACTATAGGACAAATTTCTGCCATAAAAATTATTGATAAAATGATAAATTTAAATAGTTTACTTTGTAAACTACTATTTTAGGTGAGTACTATGGAAGTAATATTGTATTCGGCAGAATGGTGCCCATGGTGTCAGATGACAAAAAAGTTTTTAATAGAAAATAAAATAAAATTCAAAGAAGTCAATGTAGACAAGTCACCAGAAGCAGTAGTTGAACTAATAGAAAAAACAGGACAAATGGGAATTCCTGTCACAGTCGTAGACGGCAAACCAATAATAGGTTATGATGTTCAAAAATTAAAGGAAGCTCTGAAGTTAAAATAAGTTTAATAAAAATAAGAGCTAAATCTAATATATTAAGGTGTTTATATGGAAGAATTCGACTTGATTATTATTGGCGCCGGTCCAGCAGGCTTAACCGCAGGGATTTTTGCTTCAAGAAGATTATTAAAAACTATCATAATAGGCGAAGTTATAGGAGGACAAGTAATGTCGACAACACTGATAGAAAATTACCCTGGTTTTAAGCAAATAAAATCTGTGGATTTAGTTGAAAAATTTGAAGAGCATGTAAAAAGCTTAGGTGTTGATATAATACAAGATATGGTTGTTGAGATAAACGAGGTGGATGACGGTTTTATAGTCAAAACAACCTCTAATGAATACAAAGCAAAAGCACTCATTCTGGCTTTTGGCAAATCCCCAAGAACTTTGAATGTTCCTGGAGAAAAAGAATACACAGGTAAAGGTGTTTCATATTGTGCAAATTGTGATGCACCGCTTTTTAGAGGCTTACCTGTAGCTGTAGTCGGTGGTGGCAATTCTGCTTTTGATGCAGCACATTATTTGTCGCAAATCGCTTCTAAAGTTTACTTGATACATCGCTCTGAAACATTTAGGGCTTTTGACTCTCTTGTTGAAGATGTTAAAAAAAGGGGTGTGGAATTTTTACTAAACACAGAAGTAAGAGAAATTAAAGGAGATAAGTTTGTGAGGTCAATAGTTGTTGAAAATAAAATTACTGGAGAAAAGAAAGAGTTGGAAATAAGAGGTGTGTTTATTGAAATAGGTTCAGAAGTTAAAGCTGATCTAATCAAGCATCTTGTGAAAACAGATGAAACAAATCATGTTTGCATTAATGAAAAAACAGAAACATTTTATCCAAATTCAGATAAAATAAGGCCTGGTATATTTGCTGCTGGTGATTTAAGCAACGTGCCATTTAAACAAATAGTTGTTGCTGCTGGAGAAGGTTGTAAAGCAGCTTTACAAGCTTACAATTATATTCATAAAATTGAAACAAAAGGTATTGTAGGCGATTGGTCGGCTGGAAAAAAGTGAGATGAGTTGTATGAGCATATCATCATATGATGAGTTTGGGCCTGAAAAGATAATTCAAACTTATGATGCTAAAAGTGGGATGAAAGGCATTTTAGTTATTGATAATACTGCTTTAGGACCTGGTAAGGGCGGGATAAGAATGACTCCTACAGTTTCGGTAGAAGAAGTGTTTAGGTTAGCTAGAGTTATGACATGGAAAAATGCTTTAGCCGAATTGCCTTTTGGTGGTGCTAAAGGCGGGATAATAGCAGATCCAAAGAATATAAGTGAAGAGAGAAAAAAAGAAATTATACAGGCATATGCTAAATCTCTAAAAGAAGTATGTCCTAGCATATATGTTGCCGGACCTGATGTAAATACTAATGAGCAAGCTATGAAGTGGTTTGCAGAAGCTATTGGTGATAGAAAGGCGTGCACTGGTAAACCAAAAGAAATGGGCGGTTTGCCTCATGAATTAGGTTCTACGGGTTTTGGCGTCGCTCATGCAACTAAGATTGCTTTAAAACACGCTAACATCAAAATATCCGGAGCAACAGTTGCAATAGAAGGTTACGGCAATGTAGGCACATTTACTCATAAATTTTTAAGTGAATGGGGCGCAAAAGTGGTTGCTGTTAGTGATAGCAAAGGTGTTATCTATGATGAAAATGGATTGGATTATGAGGAATTAATGGAAGTGAAACAAAAAACAGGAAGTGTGGTAAATTACAAAAGAGGTAAAGTTCTTAATAACAACGAAATTTTCGAGTTAAAAGTTGATGTGCTTGTGCCAGCCGCTTTACCTGATGTAATAAATGAAAGTAATTATTCCAAGGTTAAAGCTAAAATAATTGTTGAAGCGGGCAACATAGTAATGAGAGAAGATGTTGAAGCAAAATTGTATGAAAAAGGTGTGTTAATAGTTCCGGATTTTGTTGCAAATGCAGGAGGTGTAATTTCATCTTGGGTTGAGTATATAGGTAAAGATGAGAAATATATGTTCAAGGTTGTTGAAGAAAAAATAACAAAAAATGTTGATTTAGTTTTGAAAAAGGCAAAGAAAGAAAACATTAACCCTAGAATAGCTGCTTTAGAGATAGCAAAAGAAAGAGTTTTAAAGGCTATGAAATAGCTGATGCAAAACAATATTTTTGACAAAAATATTGTCTTCAAAAATTTTTGCAAACCTGATATAAATGGGTGTTGCATTTACAATCACTGCAGCCAAAATTTTTTACACCCTTGAAATATTTAGAAAAATTTTTTGCGATTTTACATTCAATCTTTTTGTTTGGAAATGTTATCACATCTATTATTTTTACATTTTTATTCTTTAACAAATAGTCTATGTGCCACTTTGACTTTTTATCCCTCTTCAAATGTCTTCCAACTCTTTTTTCTATGGTTATTGTTTTACCAAATGCTGAACCAATATAGCAATAATAACCTCTTTTAAAATAGATCTTTCCAAGTGCACCTATTCTTATTTGTACACCTCTTTTTATGAAGATTAAGAGTATGTATGTTCCTTTCATTAATCAAAATATTTTTTAAAACAAGCAATTATCTTTATTGTATATGAATGTTGCCATAGTTGCTCAAAATAATATCAATCTTGTTCGAAAAATCAAATCACTTGGATTTAAAATAGTTGAAGAAAACCCAGAGATGATTATATCAATAGGAGGCGACGGCACTATATTACTCAGTGAAAGATTGTATCCTTCTGTGCCAAAATTAGTTTTAAAGACAAGCAGCACTTGCAGAAAATGTGAATACACAATAAATCAATTAAAAACTATTTTGGATTTGATAAAACAAGGTAAATATGTTATTGAAGAAGAAAAAAAGGTAGAAGCAAGATTCAAAAAACAAAAAATCTTGGCATTAAACGAAATACAGCTACATAATAAAAAACCTACCGTGGCTTTAAGATTTTCTGTTACTGCAGATACACTTAAACAAGAAAATGTTATTGGCGATGGGTTGATAATAGCTTCGCCTTTTGGTTCAACAGGTTATTATATGTCTGTTGTTGGCAAATCTTTCAGAAAAGGTATAGGCATAGCTTTTAACAACCCCCATAACATTAGATTAAAAGGATTTGTGTTGAAAGAAAACGTCAAAATAGTGGTAAGGGTTTTGAGAGAAGAAGGTTGGCTAATAAGGGATAATGATGAAAATTTTATAGATTTGTATCCGGGAGATAAATTCAAAGTTTTTTTATCAAAGGAGAGGGCAAAATTCATCAAAGTTTATGATCATTTAAAAAGAATTTCGACACCAGGTAATTTCTTGCCAGCAAGATAGTTGATAAAAGCACCGCCGGCTAAACTTACATAAGAAAAGTCAGATTTTTTTAGATTTAATCTATTAATAGCTTCTGAAGTATCGCCACCTCCTATTAAGCTGAAAGCTTTAGATCTGATAATAGCCTGAAGAATAGTTTTGGTGCCTATTTCAAATCCATTTTCTTCATAAACACCCATAGTACCTTTCATTACAATTGTTTTTGCTTTTTGAATTCTTTCTTCAAATAATTTTATTGTTTGCATGCCAATATCCATTATCATCTCACTATTTGGTAAATCGACAACGTCAACTTCTTTTCTTTTTCCATTTTTATTTACGGCAACATCAAGAGGAACAAATATTTTTTCATTGTATTTTTTAAATAGAAATTCTAGTTTGTCAACTAAACTCAAAAAATTTTTCTCTTTCAAAAAATTTTCAGTTTTTTCGCCCAACTCAAAACCTTGTGCAACGAGAAAAAGTTCTCCTAACACACCACCTGCTAACACTTCATCTATTATCCCTTTTTCTAAACCAAACTCCATTATTTTTATGCAATCATCTGGTTTTGCTCCACCCAAAACATACAAGTTTGGTCTTTCAGGATTTGTTACTTTTTCTAAGGATTTTAATTCCTTCTCCATTAGTCTACCTGCCACACGTGGTAAACTGATAAAACCGACTATGGACGAGTGCGACCTATGTGAAGCAGAAAAAGCATCATTAACAAACACATCGGCTAATGGAGTTAATGCTTTTACTAAACTACTATTTCTATGCTCTTCTGGGGTTTTTTCAATTTCCTCATCATCTAAAAATCTTACATTTTCAAGCAGCAATGCTTCTCCTGCCTTTAAAGATTTTATAGCATTTATCGCCTTTTCGTTGACAATATCATCTACAAATTTTATTTTGATCTTTGCGTATTTCGATAAAAGTTTAGCATGTTCTTTTAATGAAATAAAATCTGGTTCACCCTCTCTCCCTTGATGAGCTAATATTACAACTTTAGCTTTTTTGTCACAAAGTTCTTTAATGGTTTTTGCAGACTCTATTATTCTATCAGAAACTTCTAGTTTTTTTGCTTTTTCATCATAATGGAGATTTATATCTACTCTTAAAATGACTGTTTTGTTTTCGAAATCGAAATCGTCTAAGGTTTTGAATTTCATAAAACTCTACCAGACTATTGCTTACCTAAGGCTATTTGGCACATGTGACAAAATTCTGTAGTTTTATTATCAATATCTCTAATGTTATTTGAAAAATTCATTACACATCCTTTTTCTTTGCAGTGTTGTAAACCAAGGACATGACCAAATTCGTGTATAGTTTCTTTTATTAGCCTTTCTTTCAAAAGCTCTTTATCTGCCGTCATCAGCCTAAATATAGAAACAATAGCCGCTTTTCCTTTTAGTTTTGCTAAACCAAAAACATAATTCAACCCTGAAGTATAAATGTCTTTATCTGTTATAGCCAAAACTTTTTCATCAAAATTTTTTTCTAAATGATCTAATATTATGTTAGCCTCATATTGTTGCCTAAACTTGTTAAAACTTTGTTCTGGTGGTCTAATTTCTGTCCCCAACAATACAGGTATTTTGAATTTTGATCTCAAACTTTTTTTGACAAAATCTATTAAAGCCGGGTCAACTTTACCAAAATAACAGAGAGTGAGTTGAATTTTCCACCACCAATTAATTATTTAGATTGTTTAAATAAAATGTTTTTTATGCTGTCACACTTCAAAATTTTATTAAAACAAGATTCCATTTTGATGCGAAAATACTTTATTGATGGGGTTGGCCGGATTTGAACCAGCGACACCACGGGCTTCAGCCGTGTGCTCTCCCGGACTGAGCTACAACCCCTCACTGTTATAAATTTGAAAAAGACGTTTAAATTTTTATAGTATACAGAAAACTGTTTTAATTTATATAATAGCAAATTTTGAAAGAAAATAATATAAGGTGTTAATCGGTTCCTTTGGTAAAAAGAATTTTTATTTTTGCCAGGGCTTTGTAGATCTTCAAGTCTATATTGTATCTATACCTTAAACCTTCTTCTATTATGTAAACAAAATTGCCTAAGACAAACCTCATACCTGTAGGTATATCTCTAACACTATAGTAATAAACTTTGACAGGAACTTGTTTTATTCTTAATCCTTCTTTCATGGCTTTTATCATCATCATGTTTTCTATTATATAACCTCCCTTGGTCGCATCTATAAGCTTGAGCATTGCTTCTCTACTCATAGCTATAAAACCACAGTTACTATCTTTTACCCTTACATTAAATAATATGTTGAACGCGTTTCTCCATACAAAATTACCTAATCTATGTCTAAATGGCACATCCTTTTTCCAATTTCTATAGCCTGTTACATAGTCGGCTTCGTCAAGCTCTAAAGGTTTGAAAATTTTTGGCAAATCTTCTGGTATATACTGCAAATCAGCATCCAAGATAGCAATATATTTCACCGTTGGTAAGTTGTTTTTTATGTATAGAAAAGCAGTTTTCAATCCTTCACCTTTGCCCATGTTTTTTTTATGCCTCAAAACTATGGCTCCTGCTTCTTTTGCAATTTCATTTGTTCTATCAGAAGAATAGTCGTCCACAACTAAAGGAATATAACCCAAATTTTTTGTTCTTTCAACAACTTGTTTGATATTTTTTTCTTCGTTAAAGGCAGGTATTATTACTACATGAGACACAAACATCAGAAAAAATATTGAAAATTAATGTTTTATTTATGATTGCCACCATTGTTTATTTGCTCCAATTGTTTCTCTATCCTAACAAGAGTTTTGAAAATATTATCAAGCGTCCTATTCATGTAATTTATTTGTGTGATTGAGAGCAAAGTAGGACATGTGCTATAATTTTTGCACATCCTACCATTTTCTAAATCGCACATTTTAGCACAACACCATAAATTTCTATAAATTTGAAAACAAGTTTAAATATTTATGGCGCCAATGGAAAAGTTTAAAAGAATGGGGGCAGAGGCTGTTATTTACTTGGAAGGTGGGTATCTAGTTAAGGAAAGGATAAAAAAAGGATATAGAATTGATGAGATAGATGAAAAAATAAGAAGGTTTAGGACGTCTTTAGAGTCTAAATTATTAATTGAGGCGAAGAGAAATGGTGTTTATGTCCCGTCAGTTATCGACATAGATAAACAAAATTTCAAAATACAAATGGAATTTGTAGATGGTGTTAGGCTAAAAGAATATCTTCAACAATCGCCTAGGAATGTGAAAAAAATATGTCAACAGTTGGGAGAAATAATAGGAAGGCTTCATAATGTTGGTATAGTGCACGGCGATTTAACAACTTCGAATATGATTTTAAAAGATGGAAATATCTATCTGATTGATTTTGGTTTGGGTTATTTTTCTAAGAGAATAGAAGACTATGGCACGGACTTGAAGCTATTAAAAGAAGCTTTTAAATCTACACATTTTAAATTGTTAAAAGTTTGCTGGAGCAATATTTTAAAAGGTTATAGAAAAGAATATAAGAATGCTAAAGAGGTTATAGAAAAGGTGGGTGAGATTGAAAAGCGTGTTAGATATGCTGAAAAGCAAAAATAAATTTGAAAAAGCAGAAGGTTATATTATCTTATCACTATTGGCAAGCTCTATTATGTTGTCCTTGGGAATAGGTCTTTCTATTTTCAAAACTACAGGTGTATTTGCTGTCCTTGCCATGTTGGGAGCTTTATTTTCATTTTTATCCGCAGTAGCATTAATAGTGTTATGGATTGTGGAGGATATGACGAAATGAATTTTTAAATATTGCTGTATATAATTTTGCAGTATAATTTGTGGTGTTAAAATGGCTAGAATGCATGCAAGAAAGAAGGGTAAGTCTGGCTCTAAAAGACCGCCGATGAAAACTGTGCCAAGATGGGTTAGCTATAAAAAGGCTGAAGTTGAAAAATTAGTGATAAATCTAGCAAAGGAAGGTTATTCTTCCTCAATGAT
>JANXDN010000005.1:0-2570 GCA_025058005.1 Candidatus Aenigmatarchaeota archaeon | reverse complement strand
TGATAGGAGCAATTTTAAGAGATAGATATGGTATTCCTTCTGTAAAATTAATAACTGGGAAAGCCGTCTCAAAAATAATGAAAGAGAATAATCTTTATCCCAAATATCCTGAAGATCTTTTAAATCTACTTAAAAAAGCTGTTATCTTGAGGCAACATCTTTCTATTAATAAAAAAGACTATACTTCTAAGAGAAGCCTTGAGCTGTTAGAGTCTAAGATAAGAAGGCTAGGTAAATATTACATAAGGAAAAAGGTTCTACCTCAAGGATGGAAATATAACCCAGAAGAAGCCAAGGTTATAGTGCAACAAAAGTGATGGGATGGCAAGAAAAATAAAAGGAAAGGATTGGTACAACATTCTAGCACCGAAAATATTTGAAGAAAAGGTTTTAGGGGAAACGCCCGCAGATGATGTTAAAAAAGTTATTAACAGAACACTTGAAGTGCCTTTGGTGTTACTAACAAACGATATGGGCAAATATTATGTGAAAGCTAAAATGAAAATAGTAAAGGTAGAAAATCAAAATGCCTATACAGAACTTTTTGGTTTAGAATGTATGAGGGATTATATAGCAAGAATGATAAGGCACAGAGTAACAAGAATCGACACTGTTCAAAAACTTGAAACAAAAGACGGGAAAAAAATAGTTATAAAGTCTATTATTGTGACAAATAAGAGAGTAACTGCTGGTGTTGAAAGCAAAATAAAAAAGTTTGTGGAAGAGTTTATTGCAAAAACTGTCTCTGAAAACACCCTTGATGAAATAGTAACAAAGATATTAAAAGATGTGATTAAACAGAAAATTTTAAAGGATGGTTCAAAAATTTATCCTTTAAAGTTTTTCGAGATAAGAAAGCTTGAAGTTAAAATCTAAAAACAATTTTATTTTTTGTTTTTCAACAATTCTTTATATGGATATAGAAAGTTTAGCGAGAAAATATGCTTTGTTAAATGCGGTAGAATTTGAGGGTAAAGCAAATTTGCAGGCTGTTATAGGCAAAATTATTGCTGAAAATCCTGAGTTGAAAAATAATATCAAAGAAGTAGCAAAAATAACGGCCAAAATAGTTGATGATGTAAATTGTTTGAGTTTTGAGCAGCAAAAAAAAGAATTAGAAAAGTTTGAGATAAAGATAGAAAAAAAGATAGAAAAAAGAGATTTGCCAGATTTGCCAAATACGAGGGTTGGGGAAGTTGTAACAGCGTTTCCACCGGAACCAAGCAAATATCCGCATATTGGTCACGCAAAAGCCGCTTTAATAAACTATTTGTACGCTAAAAAGTATGAGGGAAAATTTATATTGCGTTTTGAAGACACAAATCCGGAAATGGCAAAAAAAGAATACTATGATGCTATAATAGATGGTTTAGAGTGGTTGGAAATAAAACCTGATAAAATTGATTATATTTCTGACCATATAGAAAAATACTATGAGTATTCTGAAAAACTTATAAGAGAAGGGAAGGCGTACGTTTGTTTATGCAAGCAAGAAACAATAAAAAAATTAAGATTTGTTGGAGAAGAGTGTGAACACAGAAATCAAACAGTTGAAGAAAATTTGGAACTTTGGGGGAAAATGCTTAGAGTGTTTAAGGAAAAACAAGCTAACTTGAGATTAAAAATTGATATGAAACATAAAAACACTACAATGAGAGATCCGACTATTATGAGAATAATTGATAAAAAACATCCTAGAAGCGGTAATAGATACAGAGTATGGCCAACATATGATTTTGGCACAAGTGTCATAGATGGTTTAGAAGGTGTTACGCATAGATTTAGAAGTAAGGAATTTGAAATGAGAGATGAGTTGCAAAAATATATACAAAGATGTTTGGGTTTTAAAGAAACTTTTATAGAAGTGATAGCGCGCTTTAACTTAGAGGGAGTTCCTTCTTCTGGCAGAATAATAAGACAAATGATTTCTGAAGGAAAATTGCTTGGTTGGGATGATCCTAGGTTAACAACGCTTATGGCTTTGAAAAGAAGAGGTTTTTTACCACAATCTATCAAAGACTTTTTAATTTCTACCGGGATTTCCAAGTCAGAATCAGTTATCACTTGGGAAATGTTAGAAAGTTTTAACAGAAAACATGTTGACAAAATTGCTAACAGATATTTTGCCGTCGTAAATCCAGTTGAATTAATAGTGAAAGGTTTACCTCCATTTGTGGAAGAGTTTCTTCACCCAGATTTTCCAGAAAGAGGAAAAAGAAAAATTATGGTAAGTGAAAAAATTTACATATCAAAAGAAGATTACGAAAAATTTTTTGGTAAAACAATAAGATTAATTGGACTGTGTAATATAAAGTTGGATGAAGAAATAAAATATGCTGGTAATGAAATTATCGCTGACATGCCAAAAATAAATTGGGTATCTGAGCCTAATGTCAGAATAAAAATATTAATGAATGATGGTAGTATAATTGAAGCTTTAGCGGAGCCAGAAATAAGAACATGCTCAGAATTTGTCCAATTTGTAAGATTTGGATTTGCACGGTTGGATGATAGAGAAAAAATGCTTTTCTATTATACCCACAAATAAAATTTAGAAAATTAATCTCTTT
>JANXDN010000059.1 GCA_025058005.1 Candidatus Aenigmatarchaeota archaeon | reverse complement strand
TATTTTTATGTCAATTTAGAAGAATTTGGCAACATTCTTTTAGACAAAACTCTGATAAGCATAAACCTTCCTTATTTTGATGATGCAAAAAACATATTGATATTACATGGAGAAAAGGAAATTGCAAATTTTGAAATTTCAAAATATGTATGTAAAAAGAATAATATTTGCGAGTTTGGCGAAAGTAAATTTAATTGTCCTCAAGATTGCACAATTAAGGAAGGTTTAAAGTACATCATTTTAATTTGTTTGCTTCTAGCTGTGTTTGCTTATATTTTCATTAAGAAGTTTCTAGGAGCTCGCTAGCGTAAGCGATCATTTTTTCCCCCTGATCAAACCAGTAATCCATGTTCCAATAGACATAGCAACTTGTTTCAGCTAATAGCAGAAATTTTTTCATTTTTCTATCAGGATTTTTTATTTTATGAAATTTTTTGCTCAACTCTTCAATCTTTTTCTTCATTTCAATTCTTCTATCGCCAGACAACCAGCTCTCATGGCTACCTAACCAAGATGAACCTTCATAGGATAGTTCTACTACACCATCAACTTTTATCTCACCATTTTCATAATAATATTTTTTCAAAAACTCTGTAACAGTCATTGATGCAACGTCTTTATGCAGAGATTTAAAAAATGGTATAAAAGTGTTAGGGAAAAATTCATTCATCATAACATTTCCATTTTCGCCGTCTGATGCAGGAACAATTAAAGCTGGTTTATTTGAGTGTCGCGAAAATATTTTGGATGCTAGCAAGGCTTTTTGATAAATTCCGTTAGCATCACATCCAGCTTGCTGATCTATAAAATCATATTTAACTTTGAAAATTATTGGAAACCTTTCACCTTCAACCTCAATAAAATGAGGTGCACTTGTTAAAATTAATCTCTGTTCAAAACCCAAATTTTTTTCGCCTTTTAAAGCTTCTATAGGCAATATCAACCATTCATAACCGGCTTCTTTTAATAGTTTTATAAGTTTTGGAAGTTTTTCTTTAGGTGGTACGCCCATTTCGGGTAGCCAAAAACCTTTAACTTTTTTCAGGTGCTTTTGACCGAACAATTCTCTGAAGGTATTTCTCCATTCTTCTATTTGCATTTGCCAATCGTTTTCTGGAGTAGCAGGAAAATAGCAGTGTGAATAGGCTGTGCCAGCAAATTCTATGGAGTCTGGATATTTTTTCATAACTTCTCTGTACAAACCTATTATATCACCTATTACTTCATTTTGAATTGTTGTTTTTTCCAACAATTCCTTCATATTGTCCAAAGCTTCGAGTAAAATGCCGGAAAAATCTAACATTATTTTCGGCTTAAAACCATTTTCACATAGCTCCAAAACATATCTTGCCGGATTTTTATACGCTCTTGCCATAAGTTTTGCTTCCCACGATTCTTTCGAGTCTTGCGACAAAAGCATTTTTTCTAGGTTACTCACGAGCTTGCCATTTTGCCAAACCATCGGTTGGTGCATGTGCAACCAAGGAACATAAACAGCTTTCATAGAATATACATATGCACTTTTAAAAAATAAATTTACATTGAGCTATAAATAATCTGATGAATTGGCAAAAACTTGAAAAACTTGATTCCAAAAACATGAAAGGTAATATAGAAAGTCAGGGAAGATCTATTTCATTGTCAATAAAAAATGAGATAGAAAACCTCAAAAAGATTTCAGAAAAAATGAAAAGATGCAACAACTTTATATTTTCTGGTTGTGGCGACAAGTATATAGTTCCATTAATATCTCAGTATTTGTGGCGACAAAAATCTAAAAAACCTTTGGAAGTTTTTCACTCAAAAATAATTTCCGATTATTTGCCTGCGAGTATAGATAAAAATAGCTGCATAGTCTTTTTGAGTCAATCCGGTAAAACAGTTGATGTTTTAAATGCTTTTAATGTGGTGAGAAAAAGAAATCCTTGGATAGTTTGCATAACAAATCTTAAGGAAAATGAAGAAAATAGCTTGTTAAGTTTTTGTAGAGATTATCAAAAAACATTTCTTGTAAACACTTGGACCGAGATATATCCAGAAGAACCTCTGCCAAGTACAGCTACATTTCACACTTCTTTAACTTTGCTTAATTTGTTTGTGTTGTTAATACTCGAATGGGATAAAGCGATAGATTTACAGGTCAATCAAATACCAAAGTTGGTTGATGCGCTTAGTAGAAGCGACAAAGTGAAGGATTTTGCAAAAAAGATTTCTTTGAAAATTAAAAAATATGAAAATTTTTACTTTGTTGGCGATGGACCAAGATACTTTGTTGCAAGAAAGGCTTCAAGAATAATGTTTATGGAAGGAGTGAAAACAAATGCTTGCGATGTGGAAGGCGAAGAATTCATACATAGCTTGATAGAAGTTGTGGAAAGAAAACCAAATATACTATTTTTATTGAAACCCTTAGAATTTTGGGAAAAATCTATGGAGATATATGAGTTTATAAAAAATGTTTGGCCAAAAAAACTTTTAATAGAGATTGATCCGTTTGAGTTTTTAGATGTAGAGTGTAAATCGATTTTTGCAAGTGAAGAAGGTAATTTACTTTCACCATTTTTATATATTGTTCCTTTAGAGTGGATAAGCTATTATTTAGCTTTGGTAAAAAATGTTGACCCAGGTGAAGCAAAAATTGTGAGCAAAATTAGAAGTGGAAAAAATTTACAAAAGATTTATAATCTAAAAAAAACAAATTAAAATACAGCATTTAAGCTGGGGGTGAATAGTGGCATCAATATTACTTGGTTTTGAAATACATCAGCCTCTTAGGGTAAAACATTTTCAAGGTTCCTGCGACCATCTTGAAGATGAAAAGTTGGTCGATCATTTTTTCAGTAGCAACGGCTTGAACAAGTTTGTTTTTGATAGGGCAGCTCAAAAATGCTATTATCCTACTACTCACATACTTTTAGAGCTTATAGACATATTCAAAGGTCAAAAAAGAGAGTTCAAGTGCGCCTTTAATATGTCCGGTGTTTGGTTGGAGCAATGCGAAAAATGGCAACCGGATTTGCTTGAGTTGTTTAGGCAAGTGGCAAAGACAGGGAGAGCAGAATTTTTAGGGAGCACTTATTATCATTCCTTGGCAAGCATGTTTAAAAATAAAGAAGAATTTATAGAGCAAATAAAAATGCAGAACCAAGCAATAAAAGATTTGTTGGGTGTAAAACCAACTGTCTTCATAAACACTGAGATGATATACAACAATATTATTGCGAAAACGGTTGAAGATTTGGGATTTAAAGCAATATTTACAGAGGGTGTAAATCGCGTTTTAGGATGGAGATCACCAAATTATGTGTATGCAAGAGGTCCTGTGAATGAAAATGACAAACCTTTAAAAGAAAGGATAAAGGTTTTTACAAGGAATTATCAATTAAGCGATGATATAGGTTATAGGTTTTCCGCCAAAAATTGGGAT
>JANXDN010000058.1 GCA_025058005.1 Candidatus Aenigmatarchaeota archaeon | reverse complement strand
AAACGAGATAATCTTAACCCACATAGGTTTTGGCAATACACCGAAAGAAATTATCATTAACATCTTTAACAACAGAACAGAAAATTTAGAAAATCCCTCTATATATGTTAATGGCAGCCTATTCTCAGAAACAAACATGCTTGTGCCACCAAAGGGTTCTGTAAACTATTTTTTAATTTTAGAACCAGGAGTGCACGAAATAGAGGTAAGATATCGAAATGTTTCATCGCCAAAGATCACCATAGCTAGTAATATTATATTAACACCTCCTGACCAACAAAATCAAAAACAAACCTCTATTCATTGGATCTCTATCGCAGTTTTATCTTTTATAGTTCTCTTGCTCGTATATTTTTTAATAATAAAAAAACCAAAATTAATCTAATGAGTCGGACAATAAAATTTTTGTTGTTGTTTTTAATTCTTATTCCAATTATAACATCTCAACAGAGACCTTATGTTTGTTGCAGAGATAAAGATACACTCAAAGAAAAATGTTTTGTTGGCGGTCAATGTTGCAATGGAAAATGGTATGAAAGATGTATTGATTTTGAAATATGGGTAGCAGGAGACAAGTTTACAATTGGACAGCCAGCACAATTAAACGTTTATGTGAGAAACAAAGGCGCATATGCTGATACTTATAGTATGAATTATGAGATAATAGAAGGGCAAATATTAATAGAGTGGGATACTAACAACAACATTTATGTGCCGCCAGAGAGTGATGTGGGTGTTTTTCGACCTACAATCAACATTTTAACACCAGAAACAGTGAAAGTTAAATTTATCGTGACTTCACAATCTAACTTAAGAAAAGAAGTCATAGCAACTCTATCGGCAGGTTCAATGTATAGCATGTCAGAATTTTCCTTGGCAATTATTTTACCTCTTCTAGCCACTTTGATTTTTTTCATGGTAAAAAGGCAAAGACCACTCTTATAGCCCTCGGTTAACAGAAAAACTTAAATTATTTACTATTAAATAGTAGCTCATATGGGTAAATCCATAACAAAAAATATTTGGTCAATGATAGTCATAAACCTAGCAATACTCATTACAACATTAACCCTTCACGAGTTAGGGCACGCAATAACAGGGAGACTTGCAGGTTGTGTAAGTGCTAAAGCAATAATATATGACTCGAGTTCGCCAAACCCATACACAGAATTGTTATGCGAACATGAATCAAAACCAACTTATTTAGCTGGTTTAGTTTTTACAACCATTTTTGGATTGAGTTTTTTATTTTTTGACAATAAACCCCAAAAAATGTTTTCTTTAATTGTGATTGGTTTCGGCATATTTTTATCAGCACTCGATATGGTCGAACTCACACAAATGACTGCAATCAAATATCTCTTTATTTTCATAGGTTTGACGAGCTTAATAATAGGTCAAGTAATTTACGGAATTTTAAATGCGAAAGAAACTATTTCTTGAAATAATTTTAAAACAAACCGCTATATAAATTAATTAGGGTCGGTGAATCTTTTTGACAAGAATTATCAGCATAGTTTCTGGTAAAGGTGGTGTGGGGAAAACAACACTCACAATCAACATAGGCTCAGCTTTAGCAACCGAATATAAAACAGATGTGACTGTAGTTGATTGTAATATTTCTACATCTCATTTAGGGTTATATTTAGGAATGTATTACTCTCCGATAACTATAAACAAAGTATTAACAGGTGAAGCTACCATCGACGAATCCATCTATCAGCATTTTACTGGCATGAAAATTATACCAGCATCATTATCTTTGAAAGATTTGTCAGGTGTAGACGTGTTTGGCTTGAAAAACGCAATAAAAAACTTGCAAGGAAAAACAGATATAGTCTTGTTGGATGCCGCGCCAGGTTTAGGTAGAGAAACACTTTCAGCAATAAAAGCAAGTGATGAAGTGCTTTTTGTCACTACACCTTTTGTGCCAGCAATAATGGATATAATTAAAATGAAAAGGTTGGTCGAAGAAATGGATGTCAAAATCAATGGAATAGTGTTAAACATGGTAAGAAAAGAGAAATATGAAGTGACAAAAGATGAAGTAGAAAAATTAACAGAATTGCCTGTAATATCTACAATACCAGAAGACAGAAATGTTCCAAAGAGTCTTTCGGCTAAAGCGCCTATCGTAGTCCTATATCCCAATTCTCCTGCTTCAATAGAATTAAAATCATTAGCTGCGATGCTCATAGGCGAATATTATGAGCCAAAAAACATTTTAGCAAGATTTGTCGAAAAATTCAAGTTTTGGTAAATTAAATATTTATTTCAAGAGACCAAAATTAGTTTAGTAATCCTTAGGTGAATAAATGGTCAAAGCTAAAAAAGCTAAGGAAGAAAATGTTAGTTCACAAGAAAATGCAGAAGAGTTAAAGAAAAAGGTTGACAGCCTGGTTGATATTATAGAAGAGCTCTCAAGCAACGTGGATAAAAGCGGTTTACCAGAGGTCGAAAATTTAATCGATGCAAAACTCAAAGAAATGAATGAAAAATTTGAGATGAAGTTTCAAGATTTGAAGAATGTGTTAGATTCTATTGAGAAAAAGTCAGGTAAAAGTAAAACGAAAGAAGAGATCTCTGCGTTAATAGATGAATTTAAAAAATCCATAGAGCCAAGGTTTACAACATTAGAAGAAAGATTAAAACTTTTAGATAGGTTGGAGTCAATACAAGCGCCAACACAAGAAAAGAGTGAAGTTCAAAAAAACGAATTTTTAACCACGAATTTTACAAGCAAAACTTCTAATTATGATGTTGAACCTATAAAGAAAAATCTGGCTGAAATAAACCAAACCCTTTCTTTACTAAAAGAGCAGATGGATTTGGTTAGAAATTCTGTAAAATCCCAAGGTTTATTAGATGCAACAGATATACAAAAGTTCGAGAACATATTGAATTCTTTGCATGAAATGATACCGCAAAAGACTGTGGTCGATAACTTTCGTATAGCATTTAGAGAAATAAATGATTTGAAAAATAAAATGAATGAATATAGAAATGATTTGCAAAGATATGTTGAAGCCGAGAAAGAATATTATGAGGATATAAGCTCTAGGCTAGAAACTCTTGTAAAGTATTTGAACGCGTTAATAGAAGAAAGAGATAGAAACTTTAGTGATTTAAGCAAGGTTTCTACTGATATTTATACAAAAACTCTAAATCTTGAAAAATCAATGGAATACCTTTACAAAAGTATCAGAGAGCTTCAAGAGCAGGTTAATAGACAGAGTGAAAAGATAAAAATTTTGGAAGACTTTAATAAGAAATTAGCTCAAACTTCTACGAAGGAAGATTTGAAAGCTGTGAATGAAAACATAAAGAAAGTGATAGAGCAAAATAAGAGTGAGCTTCAAGATATAAAACAAATGCTTTCGTCAATTAATAAATCTTTTGAACAAAAACTTTCTGAGCAAATAAAAACTAGCAGAGAAAGATTTGATGAATTGGAAAGAATTTTAGTTGATGGTTTGAGAAAAAATAATGAGATGGTAAGGAATTTAGTTGAAGAAAAA
>JANXDN010000057.1 GCA_025058005.1 Candidatus Aenigmatarchaeota archaeon | reverse complement strand
TGAAAAAAGGTGTTAAAGAAGCGGTATTAGATATAGGTTTGCATTCGAAAGGCTCAAGATTATTTGCATTTCTTAAAGGCGCTCTCGACGGCGGTCTGCAAATTCCTCATTCAGAAGAAGTGTTTCCCTCTGAAGATAGGATAAGAGGAAGACATATAGAAGAAGCCTTAAAAAATGTAAAAAATAAAAATCAATTTTCAAAGGTGAAACCAGTTAATATTTCTAAAATTTTTGAAAAAGTAATAAAAGAAATAGATGGTGTATGAAATGGAGGAAAAAAATGAAGAAGAAATAAAAGAAATAGAAAAGGGTGAAATTGAAGTAGCAAGAGAAAAAATAGAGGCTAGACTAACTTCTTGGAAGCCGAAGACAAAATTAGGGAGACTTGTCTTTGAAGGTAAGATTAAAAGTTTGGATGAGATTCTTGAGAAAGGTATAAAAATCAAGGAACCAGAGATAGTAGATTTTTTATGTCCTATGAAAAGTGAAGTTGTCATGATTGGTGGTAGGCCTGGGAAAGGTGGTGGTATAAAAAGAACGCCGATAAAAATTACTGCTAAAATGCATAGATCTGGAAGGAGATATACTTCTACTGCCTTTGCTGTTGTAGGTAATGGTAAAGGTATAGTTGGTTATGGTAAGGGTAGAGCGAAAGAAGGCAGAGAGTCTATCGAGAAAGCAATAGAAAAGGCTAAACTTAATTTGATAAAAATAAAAAGAGGTTGCGGTTCTTGGGAATGTGGTTGCAACGGCGAACATTCTATACCTTTCAAAGTGTGGGGTCACTCTGGTTCTGTAAAAGTAAAGCTTATGCCTGCACCAAGAGGAGTAGGGATAGTGGCCAGTGACGAAGCAAAAAAAATTCTTAGATTAGCAGGAATAGAAGATATTTGGATAAAAAGTTATGGCAATACAGGCACTAGAATGAATTTAATAAAAGCTGTGTATGATGGTTTGAAAAAACTTCACTCCATCAAAACAGGTGAATAAAATTGTATGCTGTTATTAGAATAAGAGGTTCTGTTAGGACAAGAAAAGAGATAAACGATACATTAGAAATGTTGAGGTTAAAGAAGAATAATCACTGTGTTATTGTACCAAAAAATCCTTCATATGAGGGAATGTTGAAAAAGGTAAAGGATTATGTGACTTTTGGCGAAATTAGAGAGGATGTGCTCGCAGAACTTTTGCAAAAAAGAGGGGAGGTTTATGGCGGTAGGTTAACCAAAGAAAAACTAAAAGAACTTGCAAAATTTGAGAGTTTTGAAGATTTTGCAGAAGCTCTGATAAAAGGTGAGGTTAAATTAAAAGACTACAAAAAAATAAAACAAGTATTTAGGTTAAATCCGCCTAGAAAGGGATTCAAAGCTAAAAAATTACCTTACCCAAAAGGTGATCTCGGTTATAGAGGTGAATCGATAAACGAGCTTTTAAAGAGGATGATGTAGATGGTTGTGAGAAAAAGGAAAAAGATATTAAAAAAAAGAGGACATAGAACAGCTGGCTACGGCGGACAAAAAAAACATAGAGGTGGCGGTAGCAGAGGTGGTTGCGGCAATGCAGGATTGCATAAGCATAAATTAATGAAGATGTTGAAATATTTCCCCGACCATTTCGGTAAAACAGGCTTTAAAAGACATTTTGTAAGGAAACCTAAACCAATAAATCTTGAACAATTGAACAAAATAATAGAAGAAATGATAAAAAACAAAAAATCAAACGAAGAAATAAAAATTAATTTAAGTGAGTTGGGATATGACAAGCTCCTAGGCAAAGGCAATATAAAATATAAAATAACTGTTGAAGTAAAGATGCTTTCGAAAAACGCTTTGAAAAAATTAGAAGAAAGTGGTTGCAAAGTTATTAAAGTGAGTTGAAATGGGATTTGATATTAGAAGTGTTGCAAAATTTTTGCCTTCAATAGAAAGACCAACATATAGACCTTCGTTAAATAAAAAAGTACTTTGGACGTTGGTCTGCTTAATCATTTACTTTATGCTTTCCTCACATTTCTTTGGAGAACTTTATGGCATAAATCCGCAACTAACAAAAAGATTTCACACGCTTGAAATGCTTCTAGGTTCAAGCTTCGGCACTTTAATGACCCTAGGCATAGGGCCTATAGTAACAGGTTCTATTCTCTTGCAACTTTTAATAGGTGCAAAAATCATAGATTGGGATTTAAATAAAAAGGAGGATAGAGAAAAATATCAAATTGCACAAAAACTATTTTCGATAATTTTCATTATAGTAGAATCTCTTGTCTTTGTTATTTCTGGTGCTATTATACCCAAGAGCTATACTGCTTTTAATCTCTTCATTATCTTCCTTCAACTCTTTATCGGTGGTATGATAGTTCTTTTAATGGATGAAATAATATCAAAATATGGTATAGGTTCTGGTATAAGCTTGTTCATAGCTGCAGGGGTAATAAATCAAGTGTTTATTTCTATTTTCAGCCCATGTAGCATAGGTATGGAAGGTTGTGTGCTGCCTACAGGAGAAACAGAACCAGTAGGCAAATTTTGGGGTTTTATTTTTAGTATAAGTAAAGGCTATACATATCAAGCTATTTCTGCGTTAATACCTATACTCACAACAATACTGATAGTTGTTATAGTCGCATATGCTCAAGGGATAACCGTTGAAATTCCATTGACATTCTCGGCAGTTAAAGGGTTTGGGAGAAGATGGTCTTTAAACCTCTTCTACACAAGCAATATGCCCGTAATTCTTGCTGCAGCGTTAATTGCTAACATAGAACTCTTTGGCGGTTTGATGGCAAAACCTCTAGAAAATAATCCCTCAGTTTCTTGCGGTTTGCTAGGCTGCTTTACAACAACGGAAGAAGGTAATATACCGACAAGTGGTTTAGTTTATTATCTCTCTGCGCCAAAATCCAATTTAATATTAGATCTTCTTTCAGGTAATGTAACCTCTAAATATGTTGCAAAGATTATAATTTACATACTGATTTTGGTTGCGTTATGTGTCACATTTTCTGTTTTTTGGGTTACTACATCTGGCATGGATTCTGAAAGTGTGGCTAAACAAATAGATAATATAGGCATGCAAATACCTGGATATAGAAAAAACCCCCAAGTCACAAAAATGGTTTTAGATAAATACATACCGCCGCTTTCTGTATTAGGTGGGTTATGCATAGGTTTGCTGGCAGCTTTAGCTGATATATTAGGTGCGTTTGGCAGCGGAACTGGCATATTGTTGACAGTAACAATACTATATGGTTTTCAACAACAATTTAAACAAGAAGAAATTGAAGGTGCTCACCCGTTAATAAAGAGGTTCGTGGGTGAAGATTAAATGATTTTTAATAGCCTTTTAAACTTTATATTTTCCCCTATTTTATCTTTACCAAGTTATCTCAGCATATTTTTAGTGTCTTTGTTTTTCACTTCCATAATGGTGTTTGTTAATAAAAAATTTCTATGGAATAAAGACGTAAGAAATTTGCAAAAAAAGATGAAGGAGATTGACAAAAGGATTGATATATTGAAAAAAGAGGGTAAGAGGAAGCTTAAAAAAGAGTCTAAGAAACTCTTAGAAAAACAATCGGAAT
>JANXDN010000056.1 GCA_025058005.1 Candidatus Aenigmatarchaeota archaeon | reverse complement strand
TAGAGTCTTTGAAGAATGACTTAAAGAATATATCTTAAAAAATCTTTTTCTATATTTAAAGTTAGCGCAGGAGTAGCCAAGTGGCCAAAGGCGGTAGAATCATTGAGCGCTGATGTTAAATGATGCCGAGGCTCAAGACCTACTCCCTTAGTGGGTTCGCAGGTTCGAATCCTGCCTCCTGCAAAGGTTGATGTATGTGGTTAAAAAAGTTGGGTTACCAGCATATGGAGAAAATGTTATTGTTACTGTTAAAAGTATAACTCCCAACTCTGCTTTATGCACTCTCGACGAATATAATAATGTAGAAGGTATGATACACGTCTCTGAAGTTTCTGGTAAATGGGTGAAAGATATAAGAAAGTATGTTAAAGTGGATAAAAAATATGTCGCCAAGGTAATAAGCGTAGATGAGCGGAAAAAGTTCGTGTTGCTTAGCTTGAAAAGATTGTCGAAAAGAGAAAAAGATGAAAAGATGAATGAAATAAAGAGAGAGCAGAGGGCAGAAAAGCTATTAAGCTTGTTTGCTCGAAAAAAAGGCATTAGTCTTGAAAAAGCTTATGAGTTGATTGGATACAAGCTACAAGAGATATATGGAGATATTTTTGTTGGGTTTGAGTATGCATTAAAACAACCTGAAAATCTGATAAAAAGAGGTATTAGTAAAGAAGATGTTGCTTTAATGAAAGAAACTGTAAACGAGTTTATGAAGAGAAAGATCACTAGAATAAAAGCAGAAATTCGATTAAAGTTCTTTGGACCCAATGGCATAAAAAGGATAAAAGAAGTTTTAACAAACATTAAGAATAAATATAATCTTGACATAAAGTATGTTAGCGCGCCAAAATATTTGGTTGTGCTGAAAACCAATAACCCCAAATCTGCAACAAAAGAGCTTTCGAATATATTGTCTGAGGAGCTTTCAAAGATTAAAGATGGTGAAGCTGAATTTGAAATAATAGGTAGAGAAAATGAATAGTGTTGAAATAAAGTTATTAGGCAAACTACCAAAGCTAAAGAACCCTATATTTATTGAAGGTTTACCTGGTGTTGGTAATGTAGGCAGAATAGCTGCTGGTTATCTGGTCGAACAACTAAAAGCAGTGAAATACGCGGATTTGCTTTCGACTCATTTTTACCCTTTTGTACTTTTGCATCAAAGCTCTGCTGTGCACGTGCTCAAAAATGAATTTTATTATTGGAAAGCTAAAAAAAGCAATCAAAGAGATTTAATAATTTTGATAGGAGATAGCCAAAGCATCGATCCTATAGGGCATTATGAAATAGTTGATGCTGTTTTGGATTTTATTGAAAAACAAGGTGTAAAAGAAATTATAACCATAGCTGGTTTAAGTGTGAATAAGCTTGATAAAGAGCCTAAGGTTATTGGCACTGTAAGCGAAGCTGAGATTGTTAAGCAATATTCAAAATATGGTATTGATTTTGAAGCTGGTAGCAGAATAGGTACTATTGTTGGTGCTGCTGGTTTATTCATCGGCTTAGGCAAATATAGAGGTATGAAAGGTTTGTGTTTGTTGGGCGAAACCGCTGGGTTGCCAGAAATACCTGACCCGAAAAGTGCTGAAGCTGTGTTAAAAGTGCTTGTAAAGATATTGAATATTGAAATAGACATGTCTAAGCTTAAAGAGAGAATTAAAGAAATGGAAAACTTTATGAAAAAGATTACTCGATATCAAGACAAAGCTTTAAAAGAGTTACTTGCTCAAGAAATAGAAAAAACTGAACCAGCAAAAACAGATGAATTGAGATATATAGGATAAATTTTTAATTCTTTAGTTGCTATAGTGATAGGTATGACTGAGCTGCTAATAGATAGAAAAGATTATTTGAGTTCAGGTATACACATAGGAATGAAGTCGAAAAACAAAGATATGAGAAGGTTTATTTATAAAGTAAGAGAAGATGGTTTGGCTATATTGAATTTAAAGGTTATTGATGATAGGATAAGAATTGCTGGAGAAATGCTTGCAAGAGCTAATACTATACTTGTGGTTGGAAGAAAAAGCAATACTTTTGATGCTCTTAAAAAATTTGCCGAAACAGTTGATAATGCTCATGCTATCGTAGGAAGATTCATGCCAGGTACTTTGACGAATCCAAACTATGAAGAGTATATAGAACCGGATGTTGTTGTTCTAAGCGATCCGCAAGCAGATTATCAAGCTTTGAAAGAAGCTGTAGAAAGTAGAATACCAGTAATAGCTTTGTGCGACACTTTTAATGAAACGAAAAATATTGATTTGGTGATACCTTGCAATAACAAGGGAAAAAGATCACTTGGGTTAATTTTTTGGTTACTTGCAAAAATAATAAATGAAAAAAGGGGTAAAGAGTTTAAAGCTAAGCTTGAGGAGTTTGGAACTGATTAACGCATATACCAAAGTTTTGCTCCTTGATGAAGCACTTGCGAAGCTGTTTCCAAACCTGTTTTGCTAAACTTGTATTTGTTTTCTTTTGGCAAGTAGATTATATAGCCTTGTTTTATTAGTTCTTCTAAGGACGATTTTACTTGAAATTTTTTTCTCACAGCAAATCTTTTTATTAAATCTTCTTCTGAAACAGCTGAATCTAGAGAACCCTTTGTAAAAATAAGCATAGCCAATAGTATAGTTTTGTCTAATTCTTTCAGAAGCATACACAATATAGGGGTTTGAGTTATATATAAAAATTTCGGTAAATTTTTGATAAAATTATTCAAAAATATTTCATATGATTTTATAAATTCGGAAAATAAAAAATTATTATCATGAATGGAGATGTTTGGGTTTTTGTAATAATTCTAATTATAACAATTGTTTTGCCAGTAATAATAATTTTAATAGCAAACGCTGGTCCTAATTTTTGGAATGTTATAGGAAATGTAATAGCTATTGCTTATCTTTCACTTCTATTTTTGCTCTTAAGTGGGGGATTTATTATTTTAGGGGCAATAATCGCATACCGTTACCCAAGAGCTGGTAGAATTTTATCTTACATAGGTATTGGCGGTGTATTGTTGGGTTTGCTTTTTTTAGAAGCTAGTGTTGCTGCTACGACTGGCAAAAATAGATTGGGTCAAAGTTATATACTTGAAAATTGTAAACAAATTCCAGTCATAATTGGCGAGGGAATTAAAAGCATATCAGACACAATTTCATGCATAATCACAGGCTATTACAGCAAGGACGCGTCGCCTTACTATTTGATTGGTTATTGGATTTTTGGAGTTGCTATACCTTTGTTGATAACTAGTGGTATATTTATTGATTTAGTTGAAAGTTCTGGATTAATACAAAATAGGTTATCAAGAAGGTTGATTGGGTGGGGTTTGGGTTTTTTAGCTTATAGAGGTTTGGTTGTTTCAAATTTAATCTATATCATAGATTTTGCAAGCGCTGGTATGGCTGTAATTGCATTGAATTTCATATTTGTTGGAGGTTTATTGGCATATACCAACAGAATTTTTAATCAATGGCAAAGTATTGAAACTGCTTTTGAGTTTGGTCGGTCAACACAAATTGCAAGAATAAATGCCAGAAGAGCTTTAGAGGTAGGTATTGGAATGGCTAGAAATAATGTTGATGTAAATAATGTTTT